>CANRNG010000029.1 GCA_947631935.1 uncultured Erysipelothrix sp. | reverse complement strand
GTAAGCCTCACGAATTTGTGGTTGCCATCTAAAGTTTAGAGCTTTTGTATTCTCTTAGATTTCTTTCATTTTTCTAATTAACATAAAAGATGCTGTTACGACATACTCACCAATAGATTCTGGTGAGTACACTGGTACATGTGAGATGATGATATCATGTACCTTTGCACTTTCTAGAACATAGCAATCAAAATCTGCACTGCGTTGTGCAATTTGCTTGATACCAAAGCCTTATAATATTGAATGCATTAAATTTTGGATCTTCATGTTTTGACTTGTGGATACGCCATCAAATCCTTCTAATAGACTGTCTAGCCTTATCCGTAGAAAACCTTTCCAATGCCTCACTAACTGCGAACAGAATTACTACAATAGATCCTTCAGCCAATCACCAATGATAGAAGCACCTAGTATTGCTATAGTCATTAATGTTTCCATTGAAAAATTTAACCTTAGTAAATCTTTAATACCCTCTTTGAACAAGTTAAAACCGCTAATCAGAATAGCATTAAGAAATAACAGTGTAGTCACAATTGAGTCGACTCGCGTCTTTTTCGTTATACAATATCTTATTTATTTCAAAACTTTGCTTTAGTAGAAAACTTATCAGCCTATGACAATATGAAGATTGCTACCAAGTTTGTAAAGAAATCTAAAGTAGAAAAAAACGATATGATAACGCAAGCACTAATAAGTGTTGGACTAGAGGGAAAATCAAAGCAAGCTGTTCATACATTATCTGGGGGAGAACAACAAAGATTGGCAATCGCAAGACTTATTGTAAAGCCTTCCTTATTAGTTCTTGCGGATGAACCTACTGGTAATTTGGACGATGAAAATGCCAAATTAGTTTTTGAGAAGTTAAAAGAAATTAATAAAATATATAATAAAACTGTGGTTGTTGTTACGCACAATCTAGATTATTTGGACTATTTTGATCGAATTATAAATTTGAATGATCTCTACGTAAAGTAGATCTGCGTGTAATTAATTTGAGTGATATTTATTTGATGCCAAAATATTCTGAATGATAAACGTAATCCCGTCGAATTTCATAGGCTTTGTACTATAAATATACAAAAAAGATGATTTATCAGTCATGAATAATCATCTTTTTCTATATTCCATCTGTCTACTTTTTAAGGCAAACTAGGGTAAGATTATTGGATTACAAATCATCTATTCCTTCAATGGGTGGCAATGGTGAATTCTCTGTTTGGAACCACTCAAGTAATCCTTTTGGCCACGCTAAATCTTTAAAGGTTTCAGCTGTGACTTTTCTTTGAATCGTATCTTCTTGATGGTTGATAATTTTCTGTGCAAATTTAGGTTCAACCAAAGCACCCCGTCCAATCGCAACCAAATCACCATGCTCTAAAGCATTATTGGCATCTTCAAGTCCAAACACGTTAGAGACAATAATGACCGCAGTTTGATCTGAGAAGCGCTTTTTAAAGATTTTACCATAAGATTCATCAGTATTTCCAGGTTTTGAATTAAATCCTGTAAAGACTGAAATATGAATATAGTCAACACCTTCATTCACAACACTTTCCATCCATTGGATGGATTCTTCAACGGTAAACCCAACGTTTTCTCCGTGAACTTCATCGGGACAGAATCTAAAGCCAACAATGAAGTCTTCTTTTCCGTAAGTTTTAACGGTTTCTTTGACTGCTTTTAAGATTTCCATGCTGAATCGCATTCTGTTTGCAAGTGAACCACCCCACTTGTCAGTTCTATTGTTTGAATATGTAGAAAAGAACTGTTGGATCAGGTAGTGGTTAGCACCATGAATTTCAACTCCATCAAAACCTGCTTCAATGGCACGTCTTGCGCCTTCAGCAAAAGAGACAATAATTCTTTCTATTTCTGCTTCTGTGAGTTCTCTTGGAACATAGGGTAAGAAGGGGAATTCGATGGCACTGGGAGCTACCACTTCTCCAAATAAATTATATCCACCAACGGATTCACGACCTCCATGATAGAGCTGCATTATCGCTTTATTTCCGTCTTTTTTTATGGTTTGGGCGAGTTGGGTTAATCCTTCAATATATTCGTCCTTAGAGACACCAATTTGATTGTCAAAACCACGACCTGCATCTTCAACTGCTGCGGCACCCGTAATAATCATGCCTGCGACATTACTTCTTACGTCAAAATAGTCTAAATCCTCTTGTGTAATATATCCATCAACTGTTGATCCTTGTGCGACCATCGGTGCCATTACCAAACGATTGGGTAAAACTGCACCACAATTTAAAGTAAATTCTGATTGTATTGTTTTCATAAATACCTCCTGGATTTATTATCTCAAAAGAAATGAGAACATAGTAGAAACAAAACATGTTAATTGTTTCACATAGTATGATATAATCAAATTATCACAAGTGGAGGTGTCCTATGTTTGATGTAAAAAGAGGCATTGCGAATAGTATGCATGAAATGATGAAAACACAGTCCTTCACAGAGATTACTGTAAGTGCATTAATAAAATATGCGGGTATATCACGTTCTACGTTCTATCGATACTTTGAAGATAAGTACGATGTTATGACTTACTTCTATCGTGTTGAAGTTGATGAGATGCTGGAAGAAATGGAAGATTGGACCAGTGGCTTGATTGGCATCTTTAATTTTATTCAATATCGCCGGGATTTTTTTAATCAAGTATTAAATATGACAGGTCCCTATGCGTTTGTGACATTCTTATATGACTATTCTTTTGCTTTTTATTCTAAAAGATTTTTAATGCATTATCAAAAAGAATCCCTTTCCATCATGGATAAGTATGTTATTGATTATGTGTGTGCAGGATCGGTTGAACTTGTGAAAAAGTGGGCCAAATCCGACTACAAGGAATCAGCGGAAACGATGGCCAATCTTACATATTCGCTGTTACCGCAGTCAATTAAAACTATCTTTGAGGATTAAGATTATATAGGGAACATTTTTTATTGGGTGCGATATAAGGATTAAACCTATGTTTGAGAATTGTAAATAGTTTGAGATATTTTAGATAAATTTAATACGACTAAAGATCTACTGACGATACCAAAAAACTGCGACAATTTGTCGGTAAAAAGTTGCTTCAACGATTGGGAAAGTACGATTATTTTATACCTCTTATCGTAAAGACATTGTTGGTGCAAAGAAATTGTATTCAAGCCTGGGATATTTAGAAGATAGGATAAATGAATATAATGAAGTGGTGGTTAAGTAGTATGTTGTTAGGTAAAATAAACATGAGTAAGATTCCGTTTTGATAATTTGTGCTTTCTGATTGATTTTCCAAATCAAATCATTTAAGATTTCTATAAATTCATCTTAATAACACTTAATAAGTGCGAATGGGCTTTTTGTATAAACTACAAAAAAGATGAAGAAAGACTTTTTGGTCTTTTTTACCGTTCGCATTTTTTATTGGAGGAGATTAATATGACGAATTATAAACCAAGAATTGGCTATGCTTGTATGAATAAAGATATTCAACCCAATGAATATAAAACATGTAGAAAAGATAGAATCGATAACGAACGTTTAAGAACATTGATTCTACACAATTTAACAGTGTTAGATAAAGCAATTGATTACAATATAAAAAATGGTAATCGCATGTTTAGAGTATCCTCATCACTGATTCCTTTTGGTTCCAGTTCTTTAAATACGCTGGACTGGAAGGATGCGTTTTCTCATATTTTTGAATCCATTAAATCAAAAATCATTGACAACGATATTCGTATATCAGTTCACCCTGGACAGTATACTGTGATCAATTCGCCGGATGAAAATGTAATTGAAAATTCAATTGCAGAGCTTAAGTATCATGCAGATCTTTTAGAACTGTTGTCAGGAAATCAATCATCAAAAATGATCCTGCATGTTGGGGGAGTCTATGGTGATAAACCAGCAGCTATTAAGCGGTTTATCGATGTCTACAACCACAGATTGGATGAAACGATTAAGAAGTATTTGGTGATAGAAAATGACGATCGACTGTACACAGTAGAAGATGTGTTATCAATCGCAAACCAAATTCCAATTCCTGTTGTTTTTGACAACCTTCACCATGAAGTCAACCCATCTTTTAGCAATATGCCTCTATCTGATATCGTTACCCTTGTTAAGAAAACATGGCGGTTTGAAGATGGTAATATCAAGATGCACTACAGTCAACAAGACTCAAATAAAAGGGTAGGCGCGCATTCTGAAACGATATATCTAGATCAATTTAAAATTGACTACGAAAATATATACAGCATAGCTGAAGCAGATATTATGCTTGAAGTTAAAGATAAGAACCGATCCTTTATCAAGGTTCAAGCCTATTTAAATCCAAGTAATGTAACTATGGAAAAAGAGTGGGCCAGATATAAATACTGGGTAATGGCACGCTCACAATCAACCTATAATTTATTGCGTCTAATGTTTAAAGACCAAAAACAAGTCAACCCATTAAAATTTTATGAACTTGTGGATAACTTGAGAAGCAGTGATGTAAATCTGGGAGCTCAAGTTAATGCGTTTCAGCATGCATGGGGTTATTTTAAAAAAGTCGCTACAACCAGCGAAAAAGATAAATTTTTAACCATGATCGAAACGATTACTGTCGATAATATAAGACAAATTTACAGATACTTACATAAGCTTGCGGAAAAGTATGAAGTAAGGTATTTGTTAGATAGTTATTATTTTGATTGATAATTCTGAATTTGGGTTCTATTCAAAATCGTTAAGAGCCTTATATACAAAATTGACAAGATCTTTTGCTTTTATATTTGCGATTTTTTCAAGCGAAAACCCATTACTCAATAAAGTATCAAAAAGTTGCCACCCAACATAGTATGCTTCTCTAATATGATTGGTTGTATCCTGGCCCATCGTAAATTTAAGTATTGTTTCTGAATCATCATTGTCCAAATAAGGTTGAATCCCACGCATAATATTTGTATGAGATTTTTTACAACTTTCAAACCATGCTTTATTATCCGTTAAATATTGGTAATCTTCCAATCCAAAAGTAATCTTTTCACATACTTTCATCGCAAGTCCTTCTTGAACCACAATATTGGCGACGGGTCTAATCCAATCACCATTTGAGTTTGAAGTTTTTGCGTGGACAATGTACGTAAGTTCATGTACCAAGACCATTTTTTGTTCCAAAGGTTTGCTGTCGTTTTCTATTGGTAAGCATAAAGCCAATGTATTCTCATCATAGGGTGCAACAAATGCGTTGTTTTCAAAGAAACCCACAAAATAAATAACGACCAGATAAATGCTTTCATGAAATCCAAGACATGATTTAACTTGAGTTAAGCTGTCGTAAATTGTTGATTCATCGGGTGTAAAGGTTTCAATTGTTTGTATGGCCTTGGCGTAATTAGGGTACACTTTAAACAAGGAATCTAATACTATTTTTTGATCCTGATCACCAGGTGGCACTGCGGCAAATCCATATTTATCTTTCCAGATATTATAAATTTCAACAGCATCCATATTATGGTGGGTCGCATTGTAGAATTCTAGAAACTTGCGTGTCATATTTATAATTTTAACATTGTCTTCCATTTATGAAATCATTCTTGTGTTTAACGTAAAACTTGATTTTTGTGTGCAATGAGACCATAAACATTCTCTTAATAGATGTCTTTCTTAGATGTTATAAAGTAACTGGCGATAAAGGTAATCAAAAGCATGGCGATTCCAAATCCCAATTCTAAAGTTTTGATGGGGTCGTCCAATAATAAATAAGACGCATCCGCATAAATAAAAGGGGAAAGATAGCCCAAGAATTGCCAATCATTTTGTAGGTTGAACATCAGTGATAAAATGTAGAGTATTAAAACGATTCCAATCCCCAAACCAGTGTTCTCGCGCTTTAAAATTGTTGATAAAAACAAACAGACTGCCGCAATTTGTAGGCCCATAATCCATTGCAATGTGTGGTAGCGCGTTAGCAAAAAATAGGGAATGGGTTCATTGAAAAAGATGAAAGTAATAACGGCAAAGACCCAAAAGATAAAGGCCATCAGTGTAACGTAAATTAAGACAGTAATTGCTTTTGAGGTCACAATTTGAAAGCGAGAAATGGGATGAGAAAACAAAAATTCACTGGTTTGTTGGCTGGTTTCTTTTGCCATGATGTTGATTGCAGTAACGGAACTATACATGGTTCCTCCCAATGCAATAACAACCCCAATCTCTACGCCATAATAACCTAGCACAGTACCCATATTGAGTCGTGTTAAACCCATCATTTGACTAAATATTCCCAGGTTGTCAAACATGGCTGAGATTTCTATCATTTCTTCTCGCATGGTTGAATAAATTGACATCATGAGTATATTCATTATAACAATGCTTAGGGTCCAAATAATCCATGATTTTAAATTTTGTTTCAGTTCGAATTTGAGGAATGTAATCATTGTGCTTCTCCATAATAGTGCATAAATATTTCTTCAAGATTGGGTTCGCCGATGGTAATGTCATCAATTTGATTTAAAGATAAGTGATGGATCAATTGTGTGATGTCACCTTGGAATAGAAATTCTATTTCATGGTTTCTATATTGTATATCTTTCATTCCAGGAATGGGAGGGAATGATTTATTTGTTTTTAGATTGACTTTCTTAGTGAGCATACCCTCAATTTTATTAAAAGAAGGTCCCTCAATAAGGACGCCTTCCTTTATAAAGGCGGCACGGTCACAGAGTGATTGAATTTCAGATAGCACATGAGATGAAAAGAAAATGGTGCTTCCTTTTTTGTTGCGTTCTTTAATTAAGTTGAAAAATTCGTGTTTCATGAGTGGATCAAGTCCACTGGTAGGTTCGTCTAAAAATAATATTTTGGGTTCATGTTGAAAAGCACAAACAAGACTTACTTTTTTTCGATTTCCCAAGCTCAACTCAGAGATATGTTTGTTGATATCCACGTCAAATCGTTTAATTAAATCTTCAGTAACATTGGTCTTATCTTGGTTTCTTAAGTCCAAAGACAACTGAATGATATCTTTGACTTTAACGTCTTTATAAAATATGGATTCACTGGGCATATAACCCACATGTGCCAGGATTTCTTTTTTATCTTTGACAATGTCTAATCCCATGATACTACCACTACCAAAGCTGGGCTTTAAATAACCCATTAAAGTTCGGATCATGGTGCTTTTGCCTGCGCCATTGGGACCAATGAGACCAAAGATTTCTCTTTCTTTGACATCAAGATCAATATCAATCATGCCCACATGCTTCCCATAGTACTTCGTTAATTTCTTTGTTTTGATCATCTTTTTATACCTCTTCTTCATTTTAACACAGAAGCCATATTATAGTTTAATTTATTGTAGACCCGGATTATGATATAATTTTTACATTGAAATTGTTGAGTGCATCAAGAAGTGAGACTGTCTATAAAGGATGCCTTGTTGCACTATCTTTTTTTAATTGGAGGAAAAACTTATGCAAAATGATCACATTGAAAATGATATAGAAATACGTTCGGTGGAGATTCCTCCAAAGGTCATTGAAGACTATCATTTGGAAAAAGGGGATGAACTGCAGTTACATCTGGATGGTGCATCCATTACAATTACCTTCAATAAAGATATCGATAAAAGTGATACGATTCCATTGAAGAATTTTTTGGTTCCGGCATTCATAACGACGCTACTTTTTTTCCTATATTTCTTATATATACAAAAAAGATACATTCCTTTAATTGGTGATGATTCCATTGCTGGGTTTGTTTTGACATTGGGGATGTTGTCTGGGATGATTGGTTTTACCAATTTATTTATCAAGGCGAAGAAACAAAATGTACCCAATAGTTTTCGTTTAATTTCTTATCGTACTTTTCCTACAATTGTGTTGGCGTTTGGTGTTATATTATTCATGTCACTGTTGCTATTGTTTCAGTTTGTTGGTGATGTTTTCTTAGGGGTTAATTTTGATATTTGGACCGCTGCCATCATTAATTTTGTTTTTGTGAGTTTGATTAACTATGTCATGAATCTTCTTGCCAATAAGATCAGTACGCGGTTGGTTATGAATACATTAGCCATTACAATTATTGGGGGTTCATTAACCGCCATGGCAACCAATAAGGATTTACAATGGTGGCAGTATAATTTGAGCTTTTTAGGGACGCAAGAAGCTATTAGCAGTTGGAACTTTAATATTACTTTAATCTTCTCTGCTTTATTGATGATTGCACTGATAGATTTCTTGTTTGTGAATTTGTCTTTGAAATTTGAAAAAACAAAGAAATTAGGATTTTTGAGACTTTTATTGGTATTAACTGCATTGAGCTTGGGTGGTGTTGGATTGTTTCCACATAATGACAATGTCTTTTTTCAATACCTTCACAATCGTTCTGCCTTAAATCTTGTGTATTTGATTTTGATCTTAATTGTATCGGTGCGTTGGTTGTTGCCACAAATTTCCAAACACTTCATTCAGTTGTCTTATATTATTTGTGCGTCATTAATTGTCTGTATATTTTTATTTCAAGGGGTAGGGTATTTGTCATTAACTGCGTTTGAAATCTTGGCTTTTGCTTTGGCATTTGCTTGGTTGTTTGTGTTGTTTCAAGAAATGGAGCGTCTTGTTTATGATACAGGCAGTTCCTATACCGTTAAAATCAAATAATTGTGTGCAGGTAATTTTCATTATGTTTGAAAGTTATTTCAGAATTAATGAAAGAATTGCATCAATTGTATTGACAGCAAAGTGTAATGTTGCTAAAATTGGCACATAAACACTGAGAAATGAAGAGTAGAAACAATGTGGATGCAAAGAGAGCTTTGGTTTGGTGAGACAAAGTGTGAAGCAAGTTTCGAAGATGGACATGGAGTGGTGTGGTGAGCAATTGTAAGCCACAACGGGAGCACCGTTATATGCGAAAGTACTTGATGGAGTACTTGAGGTAAACACATTTGTTTATGAAGTGGGTGGTAACACGACAACGTCGTCCCTGGTCACCTTTTTTTTATTTTCTTGGAGTTTTTATTGATAGCATAGGAAAGGAGAACTATCATGTCATTAAAAAAAGAATTGAAATCAAAAGTCTCTCTTAAAGCGGCTTTGTTGGGGCCAACGAATACTGAAAGTATCGTTGCGATTGCGATTGGAATTGCCTTATTTGGGGTGCTTATGGTTTATGGGGGTATTCAAGTTACCACCAATACAAAACTGACTACAGCATACCTCATTCCTGTTATTGTGGGTGCATATTATGGGGCTGTTCCTGCTGCACTGGTTGCAGGTGTAGGAAATGTGCTTGCTGATTTAATTGGGGGATGGGGAATCTGGCCAGATTGGGCTATTGGTAATGCCATTGCCGGATTTTTCATTGGATTACTTTTAGTTTATGGAACAGATGTTAAAAAAGGGGTATTTACACTTAAACACGCTGTAATCTTTACCATCACAACAGTTGTAGGGCAACTGATTGCATTTATTCTTGTGGTCCCTGTTGCGACAACTTTAATCTTTCAATCTGAATTAACCATCACCTATGTTCAATCAAGCTTTGCTGCTGTTTCAAACTCTGCGGTTGTCTTAGTTGCAGGTATTCCACTACTATTTGTGCTTGCAAACCGTAATAAAGCAAAAACAAATTTAGTAAAGGAATAATATGAAAACCCCTATTATCGAGTTTAATAATTTCAGTTTTAGATATGAATCACTGGTTGAGAAAACACTCAAAAACATCAACTTGAAAATCTATCCAAACGAAAAGGTACTCATTTTAGGTCCAAGTGGGAGTGGGAAATCAACCTTGTCTTATTGTATCAATGGGTTGATTCCTCACTCATTTTCTGGTGAAATACAAGGCAGTTGTAAAGTCCATGATCAACCCATTGAATCCAATACAATCTATGGTTTGAGTCATTATGTGGGAACCGTACTCCAAGACTCTGACTTACAATTTGTAGGACTTACGGTGGGTGAAGATATTGCTTACTTAATGGAAAATAAGAACACGAAACGTGAAATCATGCTTGATAAAGTATTGGAAAGTGCGAAACGGGTGGGCATGGAAAAATACCTAAAACACGTTCCTTTTTCACTATCAGGCGGACAAAAACAAAAAGTATCCATTGGTGGCGTACTCTATGATTCTGTTGATATTCTCTTATTTGATGAACCTTTGGCTTCCTTAGATCCTCAAACCGGTAAAGATGCGATTGATCTTATTGATAATTTAAATAAAGATACTGGTGCTACTATCGTAATTATTGAACATAGATTGGAAGATGTTTTATATCGCGCCATTGATCGCATTATTTTGATGGAAGAAGGAGAAATTGTCGCGGACTTAACCCCCAATCAACTTTTAGCAACCGATCTGCTTCCAAAGTATGGCATTCGAGAACCCTTATATCTTAGCGCAATTAAAGCCTTTGGTGGAACACTGAATCCAGCTGATACTTTGGATAATCTTGATACACTTGACTTAAATCCCTATAAAAATGAAATTGCTACTAGACTTTCACATTTCAACCCAAAGACGATACAAGCGCATGTAGGTAGGCCCTTATTTGAAGTATCCAATGTTTCTTTTTCATATCGAGATACGGATGCGCTCAGTGATGTTTCATTTACAATCTATGAAAAAGAACGTATTGCCTTAATAGGAGAAAATGGTGCAGGAAAAACAACCCTAGCTAAAATTTTAACGGGTGCTTTGCGCCCCATCTCAGGAACAGTTCAGTTTGAAGGAAAGAATTACCTCAATTATTCAATCAAAGAGTTGGCCCAACATATTGGCTATGTGATGCAAAATCCAAACCAAATGTTAGTTAAAGATATCGTTAAGGAAGAAGTGAAGTTGGCTTTAAAACTACGCCAAATTTCCGAGGAAATAATCGATGCAAGGGTTGAATCTGTATTGAAAGTAACAGATCTCTATTCACTTAGAAATTGGCCCATTGATTCGTTGAGTTATGGTCAGAAAAAACGTGTGACCATTGCTTCCATGTTGGTCTTAGATCCAAAGTGTTTAATCTTAGATGAACCCACAGCGGGCCAAGACTATCGTCACTATAAAGAAGTGATGGCGTTTGTGGATAACTTAAATAAAGACTATGGTCTTGCGATAATTTTTATTACCCATGATATGCACTTGGCTATGGAATATACCGATCGTGCTTTGGTGCTTTCAAATGGAAGACTCATTGCGGATGAAAGTACCTATGCTGTACTTTCCAATCCTGATTTGTTAAAACAAGCATCCCTTAAAGAAACATCTTTATCTCAATTGGCGAATGCATTGGATATCAATGGAAAGCATTTGATTGAAGCCTTCGTGAATTATGAAAAGGAAGGTGACACCTATGGATAATACTCTCATTCAATTTCAACCAGGTCATACCTGGATAGAATCTTTCAATGGTGCCAGTCGTGTAATTTTCTTTGTTGGAAATGTATTTTTACTTTTAATAGGCATGGATATTCGCATTATTCTTCCCATGTTGGTATTAAATGCGGTCTTGTTGGCAATTGCAAACCCTGGTAAAAAACGTATTGGATTGGTCGTATGGGCCATGATTATCTTTAATCTTATTAATATTTTAATGTTCTATTTGGTGAATCCAACCATTGGGAATACCTATACAGATTCATATACACTTTTATTTAAATTTAATGATTACTTCGTGGTTACTTTGGAAAGCTTATATTACTTTGCGATTAGACTTTTAAAGATATTCTCAATTGTGATTGCCACCTTATGGTTTGTGACCACCATCACACCCAGTGAACTCAGTGCGGGCTTGAATGCCTTGGGGCTCAGTTCAAGAATGTGTATGGTGATCTCTTTGGCATTTCGCTTTATACCAGATATCGCGATTGACTACAAAGAAACAAAACTGGCGATGGAACTGCGGGGTATGGAATTTGATGCAGATAAAGTATCCTTAACAAAACGCCTCAAACAATCCACTTTCATTATTTTACCGCTCATTGTCTTATCCTTTGAGAATGTTAAAAGCATCTCCAATGCGATGGATTTAAGAGGATTTGGGAATGCAAAAAAACGTTCATATTACTGTGAACGCCCCAATGAGAAAAGAGATTATCTGGTGCAAGGACTTGGATATTTCCTCATGATTCTCAGTTTATTTGTGATTTATTTAAGGGTTACCAACCGGATTCCGGAAATTTGGTTCCCATTCTAGGAGGTAGTAGATGTCATTAATTCAAGAACTTCAAACCTTAATTTGTATCAATACTGAATATGATGAAAAAAGTATTGCTGAGGGGAAACCTTATGGGGATAAGATTTCCAAAGGACTGGATTATCTAAAAGAAAAAGCCCTGGAAGATGGATTTAGTGTTAAGGAATATGATGGTTATGCCTTGGCTATTATTTATGGTCAACAAAAAAATAGAATTGAAGCAGTTTCTCATATCGATGTGGTGCCCGCAAGTGAAGGGTGGACCCATGGACCTTATGATGGGAATCTTATCGGAAATCGCCTCTATGGTCGTGGGACGCAGGACATGAAGACGGCGCTTTGGCTTACTTATTCAGCCCTAAAGGAAATTAAGGCAGAAGGGCATCAGCTAAAACGCCAAATTAGAGTGGTGGTGGGAACTGATGAAGAACGGACCATGCACGATATTGAACACTACTTAAAAGTAGATGGTTTACCAGACTTTGCTTTTACCCCCGATTCGGCTTTTCCCATTTGTTTGGGTGAAAAAGGGGCGATTAGTTGGGATATAAAAAGAAAGATTGAGACCCGTATTCAAGATTTAAAGGCTGGAACGGTTCCCAATGTGATATGTGATCGGGTCGAGTTGACTTTAACTGAAAGTGATGCGATTCAATTTGAAAAAGAAGCCGTCAACCAAGGGGTTTCCATCACTCGTAAAAATACAACAATCATTGTTCATGGAAAAAGTGCGCATACCTCCACTCCAGAAAAAGGAGACAATGCGATTATAAGTTTCTTGAAAGTATTTACGCATTGTTTTGATGAAGCATGGGCTCAAGAACTCTACCGGTCTTTTGATCAATATAATGGGACTTCTTTGGGCTATGAAAGTATTTATGAACCAATGGGAGCCTTATCTGTTTGTTTAAATACAATGGATATCGTTGCGGGTAATTTAGCAGCGGGATTGGATATTCGATTTCCCACCCCATTAATAAGTGAAAGCATTATTCAAACTATTGCCGATCATTTACCAAACTTTAATTTTGAAGTAACCTACCAAGAAGAACCCATTGAATCTCAATTGGAGGATCCTTTTGTGAAAACATGTATTGATACTTATTATGAAATGTTCCCAGAAGATAAAACCCCACCTTTCTATAGTGGAGGTGTGACCTATGCTAAGAAGTATCAGGGAAGATGTGTTGCCTATGGTCTGCGTGTTCCCTCTGATACATTCCCAAATCTGGCTCACCAAGTGGATGAGTACATTGAAACTGATAAATTAGAAACGCTCGTCTCTTTATACAAGAAAGCCTTACTTGATTTAGCAAATGTTTAAAACATAAAGGAGTTTATATGAAAAAAATAGTACTACAAAGTGATTTTGGATTGACTGATGGTGCGGTGAGTGCCATGGAGGGGGTCATTGTTTCCCATAATCCAAATCTCAGCATTCATCATTTAACCCACAATATTCCGCCCTTTGATATATTTTCAGCTTCCTATCGCTTATTTCAAACCTTGGAATATTGGCCTGAAGACACCGTATTTGTGTCTATTGTAGATCCAACCGTTGGGAAATCCCATCCCTCTATTGTGGTGGTCTTAAAATCAGGTCAAATCTTGATTACCCCTGATAATGGAACCGTGACCCATCTTAAACACTTTGTGGGGATTGACGCTGTTTATGAAATTGATAAAGATCAAAATATTCTTCGAAACCATCACCAGTCCTTTACTTTTTTTGGGCGTGATCTCTATTCATATAATGCTGCACGGATTGCGGCAGGGACTGTTAAACCAGAAGACCTTGGAAGACGCATCCTTGAAGAAAACTTGGTGTTAATTCCACTGAATCCAGTTAAAGTAGAGGACCATAAAGTGATTGGTCAAATTGATATTTATGATGATCGTTTTGGTTCCTTATGGACCAATATTCATTCAGATATTTTAGCGAAAGAAGGTATTGTCTCTCATACCAAACTCAATGTGAAAATATCACATTACCACCAAATCAAATATGAGAGTGAGGTTTACTTTGGGGAATCCTTTATTGATGTTGCCATTGGTGCACCCATTCTATATATCAACTCACTCGAACGCCTGGCATTGGCGATTAACCAAGGAAACTTTAAAGATGCCTTTGGTGTGGGTCGTGGGGAAAAATGGAGAATTGAAGTATCGTTGGTGAAATAATCAGGATATAGAAAAGCCTTTAAGCAATAAAAAGACGGAATTACCGATATTGGTTATTCCGTCTTTTTTGCTTTAGTTAAGCGAATCTAAGATAAAATTAGACATTATTTCTGCTTGATTGATCGCAATATCAACACCCATCATGTCATCATAAAGCCATGCGTTACGTGGGCTGTTGATACGGGCAATGACTTTGGGTATGCCAAACTCATATTTTGCGATCGTTGAGATCACCAGGTTTACTTCGTCAGAGCCGGTTAAAGCAGCAATGGCTGATATCTTGGACATATCTAAAGTATTGAGAAGGTCTGGGTCACTCCCACTGCCTTCTATGATGATATCTTTAGGGAATCTATGGTAAAGTTTTTCAAGTGCTTTGGGGCGGTTTTCAATGATTTTAACCGCTATCCCTTGGTTAAGTAATAAGTTGGCTATTTGGCTTCCAAATTGGCCACCACCGATAATGAGTACTGTCATGGTTTATGCCTCCTATAATCCTAAGATTGAACGCAATTGTGGAATGTTAAATATGGTTCAACAGTGATTGGCTATGTTTCAAATCGAGTTGATAATTTGAGTATGGATGCTGGATTTGTGAGATTGACAAGCTCACATAGAGCTACCAACAAAACGACAACAAATAAGATTTATGGTTCAGTCGGTAGTAATGCAAGTATGGGCTTTGTGAATGGCGTACCCATGTATATGTAGGGTTCAAACGGCAGTGTATATTGTGTGCTGGTTGCGACCAGTATCACTGTTGATGGAAAAACAAATTTAGCCAAATCAAGTTGAGAAAACAATCGCGTTACTTATGGTTGGAGTGGGGGTGTCACCATTAACTCAAGAAGAGTGGGAAACCATTTCGTGAATAATGCGAATGGTATTATTGTTGGTGGCGATGCTGCCAATCGTAGTCAAATTTATATAAGAAAAGCAGATAATATAAAAACTGCTTTGGGATTGGATTAAAAAAATAACATCGTAAGATGTTATTTTTTTAGTTTATGATCTTCGTCAATGATGCCCTCAAAGATGATAGAATGTGTTTTAACTTTACCCCCAAAGACCTTTTCAACCAACCGATCCAATTCTTCTTGATAGGCGATGTCAAGATCGTGAAATTCTTTTGTTTCAGTATTATAGAAGTGATAATGATCATGTTTATTGCGATCATAAATAAAACCCATTTCTGGATGACGGACACGGTTAATCATTCCCAGACTGAAAAGACTGTTTAGATTTCTATAGACCGTAGCCAAACCAATTGAAACATTTTGTTGATTTAAAATTAGTAATATTTCTTCGGCTGTCATGTGACCTTGAGACTCTTGGAGTAGGTCATAGATACGTTGGCCGTGTTTTGTAATTTTCATATGATCACCATGATTATTCTACCAAAAAAAGCAATTACAGTCAAAGAAGGTCAATCTCTAAGGAGTCTGAGACCATTCAAAATGACTAAGATAGTACTACCTTCATGAAAGACCACGCCTAAAGGCAGTGTAATATTTTGAAAAAAATTCATCAAGACTAAGAAGACGATGACTATTATTGAAAAAAACATGTTTTGAGTATAAACCTTTTTTGCTTTTTTGGATAAGTTAATAACTTTTGATACACTGGATAAACTGTTATTCATTAAAATCACATCTGCCGTTTCCATAGCGACATCGGTACCAGAACCCATCGCAATCCCAACATCAGCGATCGACAAAGCAGGCCCATCATTAATCCCATCTCCAAGCATCGCAATGGTTTCACTTTTTTTGGCTTCTTTAAGAATGTTGACTTTATCAATGGGTAAGCACCCGCTATCAATAGAGTCAATCTTCAATTGTTTCGCAATTTTTTGGGCGCTCTGGGCGTTATCTCCGGTAATCATATGGGTCTTAATTCCTAAGTTTTTTAGATTTGAGATGGAGGATGGTGCATCACTTCGTAGTTGATCATCCAATGAGATGAGTACAAGCAAGGTATCATTTTTATAAAACTCAACCGTAGTGTAACCCTTAGATTGTGCAATCAATACTTTTGGGTGGTTGTTTTTCTTTCTGCCCAAGAAATAATGATTGTCATCTATAATGGCTTCCAATCCAATCCCCTTTATTTCTTTTGTGGTAATATTCATGGTTTCAACGGTTCTTATGTTATCAATATATTTGACAATGGCTTTACCCAAGGGATGGTTGGATTGTTTTTCCATGTGATAGATGATATCCAGTAAATGGGTTTCTGAGACGTCTTCAAAGGCAATATCAACAACTTGAGGTGTTCCATAGGTTAAAGTTCCAGTTTTGTCCATGTAGATTGATTCAATATTTGCGATTTGTTCAATTGCTTTGGATCCTTTAATTAGCACCCCTTTTTTTGTGGCATTACTCATGGCCGATAACATGACGGGTGAAACTGAAGCAACCAAAGCACAGGGACTCCCGACCACTAAAAGCACGATGCCTCGATAAATTGAGGTATTTAGATCCCAAATGTTAAGGAGATAAGGGACAATCATCACTAAGGCAGATAAAAGAAGTACGATATAAACATAGTATTTTTCAAATTTTTTGATACCCAGTTCCGTTTCTGTATTTTCATTTTGAGCTTCTTTAATGAAATCTACAATTTTCTGCATGGCAGAATCCTTGGCAGGCAGGGTCAACTGAACATGAATGGTCGCGGATTCATTGAGTACACCGGATACTACAGCATCTCCAACTTGTTTCTCAACTAAGCGAGATTCTCCTGTGATAGACGCTTCATTGAGTAATGTACTTCCAAAGATTACAATACCATCAGCTGGTACTTGTTGACCAACTTTGACGATGACCACATCATTTTTTTTCAATTCATAAATGGGGACCACCACTTCAGTGTCGTCAGTATATTTTATCGCCGTTTCGGGCACAAGATTTAAAAGGGATGTTAGGGTCTTTTCTGCTTTGTTTAAAGCGAATTCTTCCAGTACACCACTTAACGAAAAAATAAAAATTAGAATTGCACCTTCTTGGAAATAGCCAATGAAAAAGGCACCCAGTGCAGATAAAATCATGAGGAATTCAACGTTAAGTGCACGATTCTCAAGGGTATTCTTAACGCCTTCAATGGCCTTGGCTCTGCCCCCAATAATAAATGATATAATCCATAGAATTGTGTTGTCGCTTATATAAGCCGCCACCATAATAAACAGTGAAATAATCAAGCTTATAAAATCTATTTTTAGTTTCTTTGACATGACAGATCCTCCCGTGATAATGATAATGATTATCGTTCTTATATATTATAGAAGTATTCCATCAAGAAGTCAATGTCATATAAATAGATCACATTCAGTGATCTTGGTGGATGGTTTCCTGACCCGTTCCTTTTTCGATATAAGCCAAAGTTTCATGATTGATTAAGTATTGTGTTTTCATATTGTAGCATCGTATCTCCATTGTTAAGTCTATAATAATATAGATGGATACTGTTTATTTATAATAAAGATGAAAGTCACTTTCATAAAGTGGAATACGATATCGTTTAAGTTTAAAATATTGAAAACAGTATTGAATTAACGTAAACTATATTTATAGGATTTTACAGGAGCTCACTATGAAAAAATTTAGAAGATTACTCTTAATCATAATCGTTGTCGTTATCGCATTTTTTGGTGCTTCATTTATTAGAGAAATCACCAAAGATTATGCCAATATCACTGAAGTAGATTATCGTGCGGTGGTGGTTGATGATGAAGGTAAGGTTATTATTACCGAAAGACTGACTTATGATATTCACGCAGCATCCGAAAATAATGTATTTTGGGAACTTTGGAGAGATCTACCTGAAATGTATGTGGATGGGGTCAAAGTTGACTACCAAGTGAACTCTGTAAAAGAAATTAATGAAGATGGTTCTTATACTGAATATGGAGAGAGCCCAAAACTATATTGGTTTGATTTTGATTATATTGATGTTGAGGGTGGTTTTGGACCGGATAAGTGGTTTCACAGTAAAGGGCCTTATGATGGCTACTTTAATTATGAATGTGTTTTATTTTACGTGGATGGACTTTACCGCGAAACGGTACAATTTGAAATTGAATATGAAATGACCAATGCTGCCTTAAGATATGGTGATGCTTCGGAACTCTATCTTGCAATCTTCAGTGGCGAGAGTGTCCATCACTTAACCCATTTTAAAGGTGAAATTCTTTTTCCAATTGAAATAATGCCAAGCGTAGGCAATTATGATGCATATACGTATGGTACCAATGCCCATGAATTTGATTTTATTGAATCAACCACCTTAAATTCGGGTTATCATACTTTCTCATTTGAATTGGATGAAAGTGAACTTAAGTTTAGACCTTATAATGAGTATATTGAATTTGCGTTGATTGCGCATGGCGATGACAAACATATCTTTACTCAAAATGCCTCCCAGAATAATTATACAGATGAAAATATGCTGCCAAATATTCAATTAGCCCAAGATGCATATGAAAACTTGC
>CANRNG010000028.1 GCA_947631935.1 uncultured Erysipelothrix sp. | reverse complement strand
TCCACCAGCTTTAAGTTGGGACGATATCCCCGAGAGACCTCAGTACTGGGACAAAGCACAATTGTATAACCATAATACATTACCAAGAAACGTAGATAGACTGGATTTAAAAATACATCTTTGAGCCAGATATCTTTTGAATCTTTAAAACTCAGTAATAAATCTCGGCCCAACCCATCATATCTATAAAGACTGGTGATGGACATCTCTAACTTTTTATACACAACCCATTTGGGTAGCATCAATTGTCTACATTTTAAACACAAACCATCGGGCTTTATCCACCAATTGATAAAGTACATTCCGATACTGTTTTTTTCAAAACAATTGAGGCAAGTGTGTTCATATCCCTTAAATTGTCTAAGCATTGTTTGACCTCCAAGCTATGATGTAACGCATAAAAATAACAAGCACCTTCTGTTGATCTTCCCCGTTTTACGCGTCCTGCAATTTGAATCAATGAAGCCGCATCGAAAACGGGATGGTCTGCCCATAAAACATAGACATAACAATCCACAAAGGTCACACCGCGTTCTAAGATTGTGGTGGTAACTAAGATATTAAAGTCCCCCTTTAAATACCCCTCTAAGACTGCTTCTTTATCCTTTGTTTTTGAGGTAATCACCCCAAACCCAAATAAGCGTGCTAATAGATTTGCCATCTTAATGGTGGGCACAAAAATAAGTACCCGTTTATCCCAGCGTATGTCTTTCACCAATGAAAAGTATGCTCTTCGTAAAACTGGAATGGGTAAGGGTTCCAAAGATGGCCTTAAAGGCATTTTAATGTGATATACCTGGTTAAAATCAGCACTCAAAGTCGCAGACATATAAAGCACATGGCCTTTAACCGCTTGTTTCATCAAACTGAATAATAAATCATTCCCACTGAAAGGAAAGGCATCGGGTTCATCCAATACCAAGACATCAAAGACCCCTTTATAGCGAAACAATTGATGGGTGGTACACACAACCAAATCCCCTATTAAATCATCTGTAAAGCCTTCACATACCGTTACAACTTTGATGCCTTTAAAGTTTTGTTTCAAACGTTCACCCAGCTCTAGCACCACTTGTCTACGCGGAATGGCCCAACCAATCTTCAATCCTTTATTTAAACAATCCTTTATTAATTCGTAACACATTTCTGTCTTACCAGCCCCACAAACGGCTTCTAAGAATACGTCTTGTGACACAATCTTCTTCACGATTAAGTCCGCAACCTCTTTTTGGTAGGGTGTCAATTCAAATTCCAAAGTATAATCTGAATCAATCCCTCCAACTTCATAGACTATTTCTTTAAATAATCCATGTCTTAAATGCAAACACCTTCGACATATCCCATCTTTAAAATACTTACGGGCCTCACTCAAACAAAAGTCACATTTCATTACTAAAACTCCTTTGCGACATAAAAAAAACACCCCACATCTTTAAATAAGTGTGTAAGGTGTCTTTTCCTAATTATTATTCATCGATGTCGAGTATTTCGACAATATTGTTTTTATAAAGAATTGCTTTTGCCCCAAACACAGCTTGGATACCAGTACCTGCCACAAGAACATCAGTCGCTCCCATTTGTCTTAGAGCCTCTTTATTAACTTTGTCTGGATCTTTAACGCCAACACGCAGTCTTGTAATACATGCATCGATATCTTCAATATTTCCTTCTCCACCTAGATAAGTAATAACACTTAAAGATTCATCATAGAGAGAACCTTTGGTGGTTACGGTTGCTTTGGATTCGGATAGATCATCCTCTAAACGACCTGGTGTGGGTACGTTGAATTTCAAGATATAAATTTTGAAAACAAAGTAATAGAGGAAGAACCATGTTATTCCAATTGGGATTACATATAACCAATTTGTGAATGCATTTCCTTGTAGTACTCCAAAGAGTGTAAAATCAATGACACCACCCGAGAATGTGTTTCCAATCGAGATGTTTAATATATCTGCAATGAAGAATGAAACGCCATCCAAGAACGCATGAATCACGTAAAGAATGGGTGATAGGAATAAGAACATATATTCAATGGGTTCCGTAATTCCAGTAATAAACGAAGTTAAAGCAACACCTAAAAATAAACCAGCATATTTTTTAGCTCGTGTTTTAGGCACGAGTTTATACATTGCAAATGCTGCACCCGGAAGTCCGAACATCATCGTTGCAAAGCGTCCCGCAAAGAAACGTGTTCCTTCTGTGTAAAGTCCCACATGGTTAGGATCTGCAAGTTGCGCAAAGAATATTCTTTGTGCACCAACAATGGATTCACCTGCAACCATTTCAATGCCGCCCAATTCAGTATACCAAAACATTGGATAGATCATATGATGAAGCCCAACCGCACCACACAGTCTCATCAAGAAACCATAGAAGAAGGTACCAATGGGACCCAATTTGGAAATTGTTTCCCCTGAGCTGATCAACAAGTTTTGAAACGGAGGCCAAATAATAAAGAATGCGGCCCCAACAAAAATTGCTGCAAAGGAAGTAACAATAGGAACAAATCTAGATCCACCAAAGAAACCCAACACTTGAGGTAATTGAATATTATAGTATTTATTGTGTAAGTAAACCGCGACACTACCAATAACAATCGCTCCTACTACACCTGTGTCAATTGCATTTCCTTCCGGATTGAAAATAGAAAGCAAAGCACCAATTGTACCATTCATAACCAAGAAACCTACAACCGCAGCAAGTGCAGCAGTCGCCTTATCGCGCTTAGCAAGACCTGCTGCCAAACCGATAGTTAAAAGCATTGCTAGATTTCCAAAAACAACATCTCCGGCAGTTGCCATTACTTTAAAAATTGCTTGTAAAAACGGAACATCTAAGAATGGGTAAGCCATAATCGTATTGGGGTTAGATAAGGCACCACCAATACCCAGTAAAAGCCCTGCCGCAGGTAAGATAGCGATGGGCAGCATAAATGATTTACCGATACGTTGTAACTTTTGAAACATTTTATTTCTCCTTTATTTTTTTAATAAATCGCGCCGCAATTTCTTGCGGTCTTGTGATAGCACCACCAACTACTGCACTATGAACACCCAAGTTCATAACTTCAAGTAGTTGTTCTGGAGTATGAATTTTCCCTTCTGCAATGACAGGAATATTAATTTTAGCGACCATTTTATGAATGAGTTCATAATTGGGACCCTCTACATTCACGGAATAATCTGTATAACCAGCAAGTGTTGTTGAAACACAATCAAATCCCATACTTTCAGCAATTTCCGCTTCTTCAAAAGTAGAACAATCAGCCATGGCTTCCACGCCGGCATCCTTGATTAATTTCAACAAGTCCTCAAGTTTCTCTCCGTTAGGCCTTGGACGAACGGTTGCATCTAGTGCAATCATTTCACAACCCGTTTCAATCAAAGCGTTAACTTCTGCTTTCGTAGCAGTAATGAAAACTTCACTATCTGGATAGTTTCTTTTGATAATTCCGATTACTGGTAGTTCAGTAACCTTTTGAATCTCGATAATGTCAAGGACGCCTTGGGCACGAATACCTTTAGCTCCCGCTTGTTTTGCAGCCAGTGCCATTCTTCCCATAATCATGGGACTATGAAGCGGCTCTTCTGGTAATGCTTGGCATGATATAACCAACTCATTTTTTATAACATCTAACATTGTGCATCCTCCTAATACTGTAAGTTATATACGTGTAATGCAATATACCCAACTTCTGATTCTGAAAGCTTGATACCAAAGGTATCATAGATAGATTTACTCAACCCTTTAGCAATTAAATATACCTCAGGATATTGCTTTCTAATCACATCTGCCAGTGGATTATCTACTGACAGTTCACTTTCAGTTCGTTTTAGTGCAAATTTAAGATGGGTAATTAATCGAGCGCGTGCGATGGAGTTCTCCACAATTCCGTTTGGGAGGGCAGCTTGAATATAACTCAAAGCATAACTAATCACTTCTGCATAAAGAGCCGTTTTGGATAACTTTTCATTTCTTAGTGCTGCATGCAAATGTAAAATAATAGAACCAACCTCTGAATGTGGTAGTTCCATCTCAATACCATCATTGATAATATTTACCATTTCATGTGCAACGTCATATAGCTCAGAATACATAAGATAATACTCTTCAGTTAAAAAACTGCCCACATTTATTTTGTTATTTAAACGATAGATTGCAAAGTTAATATGGTCTAACAAAGATATATGAATGCTCTGATCAAACCTATGATTTAACTTTTCTTCTGCATAACGGATTGCTTGCTCTGTTATCAATAAAACTGAATCAGGGGTTTGAAGCACAATTTTTTCATAATCAGACATTTTTGTGTCATCTTGAATAAGATAATAAGTAGCTACCTCAGATTCCAAGATACTGTCACCTGCTCTACGCTTGAATCCAATACCTTTCCCTATCAAAATGTACTCATTGCCTGATCTTCTTCCCATGATTATATTATGATTTAATATTTTATTGATTATAAAGTAGTGCATTTGAAATCCCTCCTACACGCAATATTTATTTTTATACAAAAAAAGCAACTACCCTCCTTCCTTTTCACGCAAAAACTTACACATTGCAAGCTAATGCCTATACAAGGAAAGTATAGTTGCACGCTATAATTATAATATAATACGAAAAGATTTCTGTCAACCAATCCATAATAAAAAAGGACTGAGTAAAAACCCAATCCTTTCGTTTATTTTATCGTTTCCCTTTATCAAAAATCTCACCCAATGCTTTAGGAGAAGCAGAGGTTTTAGAGGTTAGCACCAAGACAATCAAGGTTGCAACATAAGGTAGGACTTCAAAGTATACTTGAGGGAGTCCGAGATCTCTAAAGAATGCGATTCCAGAATAACTGGCAGAAATGGCATACATCAATCCAAAGAAGAATGCAGCAAATCCAATTCTAAGTGGACGCCATTGACCAAAGATCAAGACGGCCATGGCCAAGAATCCATATCCAGCAACGCTACCATTGAACACATTTGAGACTGGTAGAATATAAATGAGTCCACCCAATCCACCCAAGGCTCCAGAGATTAATACCCCTTTGTAGCGTGTTTTCTTAACGGAAATACCTGCAGCATCGGTTGCTTGTGGATTTTCACCTGCTGAACGCAGTCTCAAACCAAATTTTGTTTTATACATTAAGAATTGTGTAAGGAATAGAATTCCAATTCCAATATAAGTCGTGATGTAGGTACTTTGGAAGAGCACTTCCCCAATGATGGGAATATCTCCCAAGATCGGTACGTGGCGAATACGCCATTCATTTTTAAATGGTATTTGTTGAACACCAACAATAACACGGGCAATAAAGATTACAGCAGAAGCTGCAAACAAGTTAAGTGCCGTTCCTGAAATCGTTTGGTTAGCAAACATACTGACCGAAGCAAAGGCGTGGAATGCAGCAAAGGCCATACCTGCCAGTGCAGCAACCAACAGTCCCACAAATAAGAGTGGATAACCACTGAGTGCGCCTGATTGTTGCATAAAGTAGATAAATAAGGTTCCACTGAAAGCACCAATGACCATGATCCCTTCAAGGGCAATATTAATAACGCCAGCTCTTTCAGAATAAACTGCCGCAATCGCTACGATTAAGAGCGGAATTCCAAAGACCAATGTTTTTTGAAGTAAGAAGATAATATCACTCATTGTACGACCTCCCCTTTGTCACTAGACTTTTTCAATGAAAGGCGGTTTCTTAAATTCACAAATAAGACAGAAAGCGCAGAAGTATAGAGAATGATTGAAACAACCATGTTGATCATTTCAGGTACATATCCCAGTGTTTGAAGTGTTTGAGATGATATTCTGAGATAACCAATAAAGACGGCTGAGAATATAATGCCAATTGGATGGGAGTTTGCGAGTAAAGCAACCGCAATCCCATCAAAGCCTTCTTGAGGAATTGTTTGGTGGAGTGTAATATGTTTACCACTACCCACTAAATACGTAACCGCTCCAGATAAACCTGCAAGTCCACCCGCAATAAACATCGATAGAATAATACTGCGTTTTTCGTTGATTCCTGCATATTTGGCTGCATCACGATTAAATCCAACCGCTTTTAATTCAAAACCAAAAGTTGTTTTCTCAATTACAAAATAAATAATAATGGCTGCAATAATGGCAACAACGATGGCGCCTCCTACAAAGGATCCACTAAAGATCTTATCCAGACCCATTTTGGGGACTGAGGTAGGAACCGTCACTGTTTCATTTTTTAATTGATTGTATAAGTTCCATGCACGGATCAAGTAAAGCACCATGTACATAGAAATGTAATTAAACATAATAGAAGTAATAACTTCGTTAACATTGAAATAGGCTTTTAAGATACCGGCAACAGAAGCAACCATGGCACCCACTAAAAAAGCTGCAATCAAACTGAAAATCCAACGAATTTCAACAGGCACGGCTTCCAGTTTTACCCCTACCGCAACAGCCGCAAAAGCACCACTGAAGAATTGACCTGAAGCACCAATGTTGAAAAGTCCTGTTTTAAACGCAAACCCAACTGACAAACCAGTCAGTAAGATAGGCGCTGCATAATACAACATGTTTCCAAAGTCTTTTAAAGGCATCGATGTAAAGGGCCCCCTAATTAAGGTTGTAAATCCTGCCAAAGCATTACCCGGACGGGATACCAATAAGAGTAAACCACCCAATAAGAGTCCCACTCCAATTGAAATTAAAGAAGGCATTAAACCATCAATTGTTTTTGATCTTTTTGATTTATTTTTCATAACTTACAGCCCCCTTCTTAACACCGGACATATAAAGTCCCAATTCCTGTTCCGTGGTTTCTTTGGGATTGAGTTCTCCTACCGCTTCACCTTCATACATGACGATGATACGATCTGAAATACCCATAACCTCACTCAACTCAAGAGACACCAATAAAACAGCTTTTCCAGCATCTCTTTCCGCAAGCAATTGACTGTGGATGTATTCAATGGCACCCACATCCAAACCACGCGTAGGTTGTACTGCAATTAGCACATCATGGTCTTTTTCCATTTCACGCGCGACGATGGCTTTTTGTTGGTTACCACCTGACATACTACGCGCCGAAGTTTCTGGACCCTGACCACTACGAATATCATACTGCTGAATCAAATGTTCAGCATTCTTAATTACGGCATCCTCATTGATAAATCCTGCACGATGATATGCCTTGTCAAAATAGGTTTGTAGGACCAAGTTTTGGGCCAAGTTATACTCTAAGACTAAACCATATCTCTGACGGTCTTCAGGAACATGCGACAATCCATGAGTATTTCTAAAGCGAATATTTTTCTTGGTAATATCGGTACCATTTAGATAGATTTCACCATTATAGTTTGGGTTAATTCCTGTTAGCGTATATACAAGGTCTGATTGACCGTTACCATCAATACCCGCAATACAGAGAATTTCGCCCCGTTTTAAATCAAAGTTTACATTCTTCAAACGCTTATGGCCGTGTTTTTCACCATCGAGCCCTAAGTTTCTCACTTTAAGAACAGTTTCTCCCAATTTGGGTTCACTCAAATCAAAGTTAAGATTGATCTTACGACCGACCATTAATTCAGACATCAACTCTACTGAAGTATCCTTAACATCGACCGTGTCAATAAGTTTACCATGACGTAAAATCGAAACACGATCCGCCACCATTTTAATCTCATTTAACTTATGGGTAATAAAAATAATAGACTTTCCTTCAGAAACAAGCTGTTTCATAATACGCATCAATTCTTCAATTTCTTGAGGCGTCAACACCGCAGTTGGTTCATCAAAGATAAGAATATCATTATCACGATACAACATCTTCAAAATCTCAATACGTTGTTGCATCCCCACAGAGATATTCCCAACCGTTGCGTCAGGTTCAATATTGAAATTGTACTTCTTAGAAAGTTCCATAACACGCTTACGGGCTTCTCTTAGTTTCAGCACCCCACCTGCAGAATACGTTTCAGCACCCAGAATAATATTTTCCAAAACTGAAAAGTTCTCAACCAACTTAAAGTGTTGATGCACCATCCCGATACCGTACTTGGTAGCATCATTTGGATCCAAAATATTAACTTCCTCACCATTCACGTGAATTGTGCCCACTTCTGGTGTATAAAGACCAAATAAAACAGACATTAAAGTTGACTTCCCTGCACCATTTTCACCTAAAAGCGCCAGGATTTCACCTTTACGTAAACTGATCGATATATTGTCGTTTGCGACAATGCCGGGGAAGACTTTGGTGATGCCCTTCATTTCAATTACATTTTGCATCTTTTCCTCCTTATAATATTTATTTATATTATAACATCTTTAGATTAAAAAAAGGCGACTGAAGAAGTCGCCTCCCAAATTTTTTTAAAAAATTAAATAATTAATCGACTGAATCAATGGTTACATGGTCAAATGTCAACGCAGTAACGTTATCACCATGTGAATCCAATGTAGGAATTGAAGATGCGATACCATCTGTATCATTCTTTAGCATTTCATAAACTGCATCATAATGTGCTTTTGTGAATGTTGAGAATTTACTCAAGTCGCTTGGTAAACCAATACCATCTTCTGCAGCACCCAAGTTCCAGATTTGTCCACCTGGGAAGGTACCTTCTTTAGCAGCTTTAACAGCTTCATAAACTGAACCTTTTAAGTTCTTCATAGCTGAAGTAATCACTGAATCAGACTCAGCGGATTGATCAACGTCAACACCGATCATTACGTTATCTGTATCTTCAGCAGCTCTCATAACTGAGTTACCAGCACCACCAGCTGAAGCAAAGATTGCTTGAACACCATCACGGTACCATGCTTCTGATTGGGTAACGATGATTGGGTCTTCACCAAATGTTCCTAAGTATGTATAACGAACATTAACTTTAACGCCATCTTCAGCAGCAGCATAGTTAGCACCTGCTAAGTATCCGTAACCAAAACGAACTACAGCTGGAACAGCCATTCCACCCATAAATCCAAGTTCTGTCATACCTTCTTTAACAGCAGCATATCCTGCCAAGAAGCCTGATTGTTCTTCTTTATAAAGAATTGCCAATGTATTGCTTGCAGCACCACCATCAGGAACACCATCAACTAAAATAAAATTAACCTCAGGGTATAATTCTTGAGCAGTAGCGATTGATGGTCCAAACAAGTATCCAGGTGTAACAATAACTTTTGCACCTGCTTCAACAGCTTTACTGATTGCATCTAAATATGCATCATCAGATTGTTCAGATGGAGCGAGATAGTTTGGTGTAACACCAATCTCATGAGCGTATTGCTCTAAACCCTCATATGAACCTTGATTAAATGATTTATCATCAATGGTTCCAACATCAGTAATGAGATACATTGTGTGATCTTCTTTTAATACAAGATCGCCATCTTTTGAATCTCCACATGCTACTAAGGCAAACATAACTGTTAGGCCTAGTAATAAAGTAACAATTTTCTTCATAGTTTCCTCCTTGTCCTATAGACATGTATATTTTATGATTTTACAAGACTTATGTCAATTAAATAGATAATTTCACACGAATATTTGACATGCGCTTACACTAAAAAAGACAAGCCCAAAGTGGACTTGCCTTACCATGTTGAAATTTCATCGCCTTTAACCATAAACGCAATCTTTGCGTATTGGGCCAATGGATCATCTGAATAGGAATCAGAATAAAAGGCTTCAATATCGTCTAGGTTAAACTTTTCTTCGAAACGTCTTACCTTTTCTTGACCATAACAGTTCTCTTTTAAATTTTCACCCGTCTTTGGATTGACCACAGAACCAATCAACTTCACACCCAACTTATCACAAATTGGACGTAGGAAGAATTCAGGAGAAGCTGAGACAATAATATCATCATCTCTTTTTTGTTCAAGATACCAAGGTCGAATTAGATGATCATTTTCTTTCCAAAACGCATCTATGGCCCCTTTCATATCTTCAACATCTTTAAAATATTCATAAAAAATAGTTTTCATTTCTGTCTTCGTGATTTTCTTGCGCTTATAATCCAAAGCTGCCTTGGCTTGTTTGGGCCAATATTTAGCCAACTTAGGGTTTCTTTTTAAATTAAATTTATAAAAAGCAATCGAAGAATCTTTCAAGAAAATTGTTTTATCAAAATCATATACGTTCATGCTTTGCTCCTACGACGTGTAAGGTACCATCCCGAAACGCCAAATTCATCAAATGTGTATATAAACTACCCGTCTGCTCGCAATCAGGCAAGCCGCGGTGTCCTTGAACCCTTTCAATCCCAAAATAAACACAAAGTGTTTCCAACTTGTGATTCTCACTGTCATGGACCATCATCCTGGCTAAATTAACCGTATCAGTATAGTCATTGGACACATGTTTCTTATACACTGCATAATATGCATCATAAACCAAGTTCAAATCAAAGTTCACATTGTGTCCAACAATAATATCATCTTTCAAAAATGCCACAAAGTCGCCAATCACCGCTTCAACGCGGGGTGCATCTTTTAACATCTTTTCATTGATACCCGTCAATGTTCTCACAAAGGGCAAGATTGGGTTTTGGGCTTTCACAAGGGTTGTAAAAGAATCTACAGGCTTGAAATTACGATATCGAACGGCACTGAGCTCAGTGATTTCAGGATATTCGTTTTTTCTACCGGTTGTTTCCAAATCAATAACAGTGAAATCGGGGACGAAATATAAGAGGTTATTTCCTTTAAATCTCATGTTATTCGCTCCATTTCACGGTAAGTTTATCATACTTTAGAAGCTTCTACCATTAATCGCGCCATATTTTGCGAAAACGCAACGGGATCCTCTAATTTCAGTCCTTCAATTAAACACGCTTGATCATAAAGTAAAGACGCAAACTCAGCAATCTTCACCTCATCTTTTGAGTATACCTTTTTCAACGCATCCAAAAGTTCATGGTTTGGGTTGATTTCAAGAATACGGGTTGCTTTGGGAACATTGTTGGCATCGGGCATTTGACTCAAGATTTTTTCCATCTCAAGACTCATCCCCTCATCACTCACCAACGAAACCGGATGATTAACCAAGCGACTGGATAATTGCACTTTATCAACCTTATCTTTTAAAGCTTTTTCCAAAGCTGCCAATAAATCTTTATGATCTTCTTTCTTAGATTCTAAAGTATCCTTCTCTTCTTCATCCATTAAATCAAGATCGCCTTGTGTAATGGATTTAAAGTGTTTGCCCTCATATTCATGTAAGATTGAAATCGCAAATTCATCAATTTCATCCACAAGATATAAAATTTCATACCCTTTAGATAACACAAACTCAGTGATGGGTAAATGTTGGGCTTTCTCAATGGAATCCGCAACCACATAATAAATTTGTGCTTGGTCTTCTTCCATGTTTTCCACATATTCAGATAAGGTGACCAAGCCCCCTTTTGAACTGTTAAACAACAACAAACCTTGTAACTTCTCTTTATGCATGCCGAATTGATTATAAACACCATACTTCAAAGTATTCCCAAAACTCTCCCAAAACAATTCATAACCCTCGCGGTCATTTTTCAACATCAATTCTAATTCAGATTGAATCTTACGTTCAATACGCTTTGAGATCACCTTAATTTGTGGATCGTTTTGAAGGATTTCTCTAGAAATATTCAAAGACAAATCAGGTGAATCAACCAACCCCCTCACAAATCTAAAGTGTTCTGGCAATAAATCTTTATTATGTTCCATGATAAAGACCGAACGACTGTAGAGTTGTAAGCCCGTTTCATATTGTGAACTGTAAAAGTTCATGGGGATGCGCTTTGGAATGTAAAGTAAAGCATCAAAAGAGGGCACCCCTTCCACCTTAAGTTGAATGGTTTTCAGGGGATCTTCCATATCAATAAACTTCTCTTTATAGAAATTCTCTAAATCCCCTTCATTTAAATCAGCTTTACTACGTTTCCACAAAGGAATCATGGTATTGATTGTTTCTGATTCAATCTCACCTTTATCTTCATAACTCTCATACTTCAAAACAATGGGGTATTGAATATAGTCTGAATACGTTTTAATCAAATGACGTAAGGTATGCGTCTCAAGGTATTGCGCATAATCCACATCCTCTGTATTTTCCTTTATACTACAAATAATCGTAGAACCATGGTCTTCTCTTTCAGCTTCTGTAATGGTATAGCCATCCAATCCTGAGGACTCAAAAACAAAGGCTTGATCTGCACCATATTTTTTTGAGACAACTTGAACGTTATCGCTCACCATGAAGGCAGAATAAAAACCAACCCCAAATTGTCCAATGATTTCAGATTCATCCATATCTTGTTTGAAATTAAAGGAATCACTTTTCGCAATGGTTCCCAAGTATTCACCCAGTTCTTTTTCATCCATCCCAATGCCATTATCACTGATATAAAGTTTGCCATCTTGGGCCCAAACTTCAATCTTTAAATCATCTCGATTGAGCTCTATATCACCCTCTTTTAATGATTTAAAATAGAGTTTGTCCAAGGCATCACTTGCGTTGGATATAAGCTCTCTTAAAAATATTTCCTTATTGGTATAAATCGAATTGATCATTAAGTCTAATAAGCGTTTTGATTCTGCTTTAAATTGTTTTTTTCTTGCCATATATATACCTCCTATTTGGCACTTAACTTATTTGAGTGCTAATACTATTTTAGCGTATCTATAAAATTTGTCAAATCACTTTAAATACTTTACAAACGCATAAAAAAAGATAGACTGTATATATGAATGGAAAAGATAGAAGAAATAAAATACTGAACATCATCATGCATAGAAATGAACCCATTAAAGCCAAAACACTTGGAGAAATGATGTCCGTGTCGCGGCAGGTGATTGTGGGTGATATCGCGCTACTTAGAGCTGAAGGTCATGATATTTTCGCAAGCGATCGGGGTTATTTAATGCATCACTTAAAAAATCGCTATGTCGCTAAGGTTGCGGTGGATCACAGTGAAAAGGAAACCGAAAAAGAATTGAGAACCTTGGTTGATTTGGGTATTCATATCTTGGATGTATCCGTAGATCATAAAGTCTATGGTATCTTAAGTGGTCAATTAAATATAAAAACCCATGAAGATATTGATGCTTTCATGAATGCCTTAGAAGCACCTTTGAGTGCTTTAACCCAGGGTGTCCATGTGCATACCTTGAGTTGTCCAAATGAAGCGAGCTATCAAGATGCTTTGCGATTGTTGGATAATCTCAATATTTTAATTAGAAATGATTAGGTGTCTTGACACCTTTTCTTTTGTCCTCTACAATGTGTCAAGACACCTAAGGAGGATTTATGCGCAACAAACACATTCAACAGATTACTTTATCTGGGCTACTCATTGCTTTGGCCATTCTCATTCCCATGATGATGCCCCTTAAACTCATGATTGGGGCTTCAACCTATACCTTTGCGAGTCATGTGCCTGTATTCATCGCCATGTTTATCAGCCCCTATGTGGCCATCATGGTTACTTTAGGCAGTGCACTTGGCTTCTTTATTTCAATGCCCTTTGTGGTTTTTCTACGTGCTTTTTCTCATCTTTCTTTTTCAATTCCAGGTTCTTTATACCTACAAAAACATACACTCAAAGATAAGAAACAAACATTTATTTTTAATTTTATCATTGCCCTCATTCATGGTACGGCTGAGTTTTTAGTGGTGACACTCATCAGTACTGATGGATTAAACGCCACGATTTTGTGGCAATTCTTTATCTTCTTGGGTCTGGGTACGATGATTCATTCCATGGTGGATTTCTTCTTTTCACTCAGCATACTTAAGGGATTAAAAATCATTAAGTAATGACAAGCGCTTTAAAATGAGATAAAATAAGGTTCATAGGAGTGACATTATGAAAGTAGCCGTGATTGGAAGTGCCTTGGTCGACATCATCGCAAAAAGTGATCAGCCTTTGGTATTGAATGATTCAAGCCCAGGTCAAACGAAACTTGAAGCGGGTGGTGTGGGGCGTAATATTGCAGAAACGCTTGCACACTTGAAAGAAGATGTCGCATTGGTATCAACCTTTGGTAATGATTACCATGCGCAGTTCATGCTGGATTCACTGAATCAAGTGGGTGTGGATACTTCCTTCATTTATAAAGTAGAAGGCAGATCGGCCACTTATACATCTATCTTTGATGATAAGGGTGATTTGGTGCATGGTATCGCAGACACGAAAACCGCAAAAATTTTACCCCAAAAAATAGATGAAGCTTTAAGTAAAGCGGATATTCTGGTTTTCTCAAGCAATCACAGTATTCAAGAAACAGAAGCACTCATACGTAAGTATCAAGATAAAATCATTGTGGTGGACCCCATTTCCACCACCAAATCACTTGCATATGTTAATGTGTTAAACTTGATACACACTTTAAAATGTAACCTCCTAGAAGCAGAGACTTTATGTCAAACGCATATTAAGAGTTTGGAAGAAGTGCCGACTTTGGCAAATAATCTTTTAGACATGGGTATCAAACGGGTCTTCATCACCTTGGGTGAATCGGGTTCGTATTATGCAGACAAAAAAGAATCAGGCTTTGTCGCAGCCATTGAAACAGAAGTCGTGAATGTATCGGGTGCTGGGGATGCATTTACAGCTGGACTTGTGTTTGGAATTCTTCAAAACTTGAATATTCAAGAAACCGTAGCGTTTGCTACATTCTTATCAAAAACTTCACTTGAATCAGAGAAAGCGGTCAATCCCTATCTTCTGCGTGAAGTGCTTGACTATGTAACTTAAAGGAGAAATTATGGAGTTTTTTATTTATGGACTGGTCTTTATTTTCTTTTCAGGAATTTTCACCATTCCCTATATAGAATTTGATCTACAAATTCTACCAGCCTTTATTGGATATGTTTTATTACTCAAACCCATTCGAAAGTATCGAGAAGTAGAGAAATCGTTTGACGAAATTTATTACCTTAGTATTGTGATGGCCATTTTTACTTTAATTGAGTTTGTCTCTGGCGTTGTTCAAATTGACTTGATGAATAAAAACCAAACCGTCACTCAAATTTTGCAACCCATTACCACACTGATTGTGCCTTTATTTGTATCATATAGAATTATTTGGTCTATTAAGAGAATGGAAATTTCTCACCAAGTAAACTTGAATACAGATATCCTGGGTCAATTGTGGATTTATCTTGCAATCTTATTTATCCTTGTCTTTTTCCTCAATGATGCGATCTTATTATCAATTGTTAGTTTCGCCAGTTATGGGGTTAAAATAGTCTTGGTTTATAACCTTGCGAATACTGTGAAGTTGTACAGGAAACATGAAAAGGGTGTTTTGGCTTAATTGCTGAAACATCCTTTTTATTTTATGGTATACTTATAAAAATGAAAGCGAGATGAAAACGCATGAAACATATTTATAATTTTTCAGCAGGGCCCGCTACCCTTCCCCAAAAGGCGCTTGAAGTGATGCAACATGAACTCTTAAATTACAATCACTCTGGTATGTCAGTCTTGGAATTGTCACACCGTTCAAAGACCTATGACACCATCCATAATGAAGCCAAAGAAAATCTTAGAAACTTACTTTCTCTCAATCAAGATCAGGAAATACTGTTTATCCAAGGGGGCGCAAGCTTACAGTTCACTATGGTTCCCATGAACCTGGGTAAAGCAGGGCTACCTGCCTATTATGTAGATGGGGGTACTTGGGGAAGCCGTGCTTTGGAAGAAGGAAAGCTTGTTTTGGGGGAACTTGCGGTTTGTTTGAGTTCTTCAAAAGACAAAAACTATACCACCCTCCCCAGCCTCAAAAACATGCCCACTACAGGTGCTTACATTCACATCACCTCCAACAACACCATCGAAGGCACCATGCACACAACCTTCCCCAAAACCAAGATTCCCCTCATCGTAGATATGTCCTCCAACATCCTTTCAGTGGATATTGACTACAATCAATTTGATTTAATTTATGCTGGAGCCCAAAAGAACTTGGGTCCTTCTGGAGTCACCCTCGTTATTATTAAAAAAGCACTGCTTGATTCCATTGATAAAGTTTTGCCTTCCATGTTAGATTATCGCATCTATCAAAAGTCAAATTCCTTATTCAACACCCCACCTACCTTCTCAATTTATGCTTTAAACGAAGTCTTGAAATGGGTGAAGGGCTTGGGTGGTGTTCAGGAAATGGATAAGCGCGCCCGTCAAAAAGCGTTATTACTCTATGATACACTCGATAAATCAAAACTATTTAAAACACCCGTCAAAGGAAAAGATCGCTCTTTAACCAATATTCCCTTTTTCACCCACAGTGATACACTCAACGATGAATTTTTAGCCCAAGCCAATGAAATGGGTCTTATCAATCTAAAGGGGCATCGTTTGGTGGGAGGCATGCGCGCGAGCATCTATAATGCCATGCCACTTGAAGGGGTTATGGCACTCTCTGATTTCATTAAACAATTTGAAAAGGAGCACAAACGTTATGTACAAGATTAAAACTTATAATAAAATCGCACCCGAAGGGTTGGCTCTTTTTGATGCCAATTATAAAATTAATGAAAATGGCAACCCAGATGCCATTTTACTCAGAAGCCATAATTTACACGACATAGAATTTAACCCTGAACTCAAAGCCATCGCCAGGGCGGGGGCTGGCACCAATAATATCCCCATCGAAAAAGCAACTGAAGCTGGTATTGTCGTTTTTAATACACCTGGCGCCAATGCGAATGCAGTCAAGGAATTGGTCTTGGCTTGTATGATTTTATCTGTGCGTCCCATTATTCGCGGTGCGCAGTGGATTAAAAATATAACCACCGATGATTTAGACACAACGGTTGAATCCAATAAAAATGAATTCAAGGGTTCAGAACTGGAAGGAAAAACATTGGGTGTCATTGGATTGGGTTCCATTGGATCCATTGTCGCTAACGATGCCTATCGATTGGGCATGAATGTTATTGGGTATGATCCTTATGTATCTGTGAACACCGCTTGGAATATCTCAAGACGGGTGAAGCGTGCTTTAAACTTAGATGAAATCTTTAGGGAAAGTGATTTTATTTCAATTCACGTGCCACTTAATGAAAATACGCATCACTTCATCTCGAAACACCAAATCTATAAAATGAAGAAAGATGCGGTCTTGCTTAACTTCTCCAGAAAAGAATTGGTGAATATTGATGATGTTTTGGATGCGCTTGACCATGATAATTTGGACCAGTACATTACGGATTTTGTGGATAAGCAGTTAATGGAACACCCCAAGGTTCTCATTCTTCCCCATTTGGGTGCTTCTACTTATGAAGCTGAACTCAATTGCGCAAAAGCCGCTGTTGGTACTTTGACTTATTTTTTAGAAACTGGAAATATACTGAATTCGGTAAACTTCGCACCCATGGAGTTGGCCTTTAATTCTCCAACCCGTTTCACACTCATTCATAAAAACCAGCCGAAGATGTTGGGGCAAATCTCTCATATTGCAGGTGAACTCAACATCAATATCGACAATATGATGAATCGAAACTCAGGCGATTATGCGTATACGATTGTGGATATCTCTGATACAGATCCTACGCTTTTGGCCAAGGTTAAACAATCTTTTGATGGCATTGATTCCATGCTTTATACCCGGATTATTAGACAATAAAATGAATAAGACCACCGATATAACACGGTGGTCTTTTTAATGCTTTACAAGGTATCTAAATATTTTTCAATGAAGTGGGCAACACCACTTTCATCATTGGAGAGGGTCATATCGGTTGCGTGTGCCTTAGCACTTTCCATACCATTCTCCATCACAACAGCCCGTCCTGCTATTTTAAACATGGAGAGATCGTTCTCAGAATCCCCGAAAACCATGATTTCTTCGGGTTTAATATCATAACGCGCCGCATAGTCTAAGACGGCTTGGCCCTTGGATACACCCAAAATTCCCACCTCAGTCCATCCATGTCCTACGCGCATGATGTCGTATTCTCCCTTGACGGATTCTTTGAGACGATCTACAACCAGATTCATATAAGGGGGAGATTGAATGTAGGCGATTTTTTGAATGCGATCCTTTTCGAAGCGGTGTTTAATCTCTGAGACTGAGTTAACGTTGATGGTTTCAATTTGGGTGTTAAAGAATTTTTTAACATCTTCCCCCATCGCGATCATATAGTCTCTATAGGATAAATCATCCATTTGGAAGTAAATGACATCATCAAAACAATACATAATTCCCAAATAATAAGATTCACCCAATTTTTGAAGTCTGAGCGCTTCTTCATAGGTTAAAGTTGACATGGTTGTTTTTTCTAGGCTGGGCAGGGTGTATGTTTCTTGTCCATTCAAACAAATCATCCCCACATCTTCATTGAGTAAGTTAAGTGCTTCAGCAATGCGATAGGTACTGTCAAAACTCCTACCGGTCGCAAAGGAGAAGCGAATACCATAGTCCTTTAAACGATGAATGACCTCACGGGTTTTATCGGATACATTCCCAAATTCATCAATGATGGTACCATCAATATCACTCACAATTAATTTAATAGCCATAGATTCTAGCCCTCCTACTATCCTTATTCTATATGAAACCCATGGCTTTGTAAAATTAAGTGTCATTAACAAATTAGGAGAAATGCAATCCAGAAGTGGTTTCTTATTATAGGATGTTAAAAAAGCGAGATATAGCAGAATTACTTGGAATCAAATTCATCAATCAGTTGAAAGGATCTGATCAAGAGATAAGTTGAATAGAATAGACAAAACTATATATTTCACATTATGAATAATCGTGAGAAATCGTGAGAAATCGTGAGAAATCGTGAGAAATCGTGAGAAATCATGAGAAATCGTGAGAAATCGTGAGAAATCATCAGACAAGATATTCATAAACGGTGCAAAGACAAAACTAATATTGCATTATTCGTTGCATTTTAGAACGATTATTCGATTCTCATTGAGTTACGATCCATTAACAAATTAGGAGAAATCAGATCCAACATCTATTTATTACTAAGAGAAAAGAGGTGAATTCAATGGCTACTTTATTTA
>CANRNG010000027.1 GCA_947631935.1 uncultured Erysipelothrix sp. | reverse complement strand
GTGTTGGCGGCTGTGGTTGCCGTTGTTGATATTTTGCCGGTCTTGGGAACGGGGACTGTTTTAATTCCATGGATGATTTATGAATTTATCTTGGGTTCCTTTGGTCTTGGCATTGGTTTATTGGTGCTTTATGTGGTCATTACGATTGTTCGTAATGTCTTGGAGTCTCGTGTTATTGGTAAGCAAATTGGGTTGCATCCTTTATTGACATTGGTTTCTATTTTTGTGGGGATGAGTTTGTTGGGCTTCTGGGGCTTGTTTGTGGGGCCTTTGGCTGTAACAATCTTGAAACGTCTTCATGAACAAGATAAGTTGAACATGGTTAATTTCTTTAGGGGTGATGTGGATGGTGTGCATTCAGATATTGAAATTATTGAGGAGATTGATCGCTTTGATGAAATAGAAGATGTGATTGATGAAAAAGTTGATTAATCACTTGACTTTCGAAGATATTTTGGTATTATTTAATAGCTTATGATATTTAGAGGGTTCTCCTGATGGGGAGCCCAAATAATGTCAAGGGTACGGCACGCATGGTAGTGTGTGCATATGTAGAAATGGAAGGAGAAACTTATGCCAACAATTAATCAATTGGTACGTAAAGGAAGACAAAGTAAAGAATACAAATCTAAGTCACCAGCTCTTAGTCGTACATTGAACACCATTAAGCGTGAGTATACAAATGTAAACAGTCCACAAAAACGTGGTGTTTGTACACGTGTTGGAACAATGACACCTAAGAAACCTAACTCAGCATTGCGTAAATATGCGCGTGTTCGTTTGAGTAATGGTATGGAAGTTACGGCTTATATTCCTGGAATTGGACACAACCTACAAGAACACAGTGTTGTATTAATTCGCGGGGGTCGTGTAAAGGACTTACCTGGTGTTCGTTATCACATTATTCGTGGTACATTGGATACAGCCGGTGTTACAAACCGTCGTCAAAGTCGTTCATTATACGGTACTAAAAAACCTCGTGACTAATTTTTTAAAAATTACAATTAACTAACTTACTTGAAAGGAGATCTTAATTATGGGAAGAAAAGGACAAACCCCTAAACGTGATGTGGTTGCTGATCCAATTTATAATTCTAAATTGGTTACACGTCTAATCAACAAAATCATGATTGATGGTAAAAAAGGTAAAGCACAATCAATTTTATATAACGCGTTTGAAATGGTAGAAGAAAAAACTGGCCGTCAACCTATGGAAGTGTTTGAGCAAGCATTGGAAAATATTTTGCCAATGTTAGAACTTAAAGCACGCCGTGTTGGTGCGTCAAATTTACAAGTTCCAGTTGAAGTTTCTCAAGAGCGTCGTTTGACACTTGGACTTCGTTGGATTGTTCAATACTCACGTTCTCGTGGAGAAAAAACCATGGAACAAAGATTGGCTGCTGAAATTATTGATGCTGCCAATGGTACAGGTGGATCTGTACGTAAACGTGATGAAATTCACAAAATGGCTGAAGCGAACCGTGCATTTGCACATTATCGCTGGTAAAATTAACACTAGAGAAAGGAGTGGTTTGATTTATGTCACGTAATTTTCCATTGAATAAAATGCGTAACATCGGAATCATGGCGCACATTGATGCGGGAAAAACGACAACTACAGAACGTATCCTTTATTACACGGGTCGTACACATAAAATTGGGGAAACCCATGATGGTGCTGCGACAATGGACTGGATGGCTCAAGAGCAAGAACGTGGTATTACCATTACTTCTGCTGCTACAACAGCAACTTGGAAGGGTCATCAAGTTAATATTATCGATACTCCTGGACACGTTGACTTTACCGTTGAAGTTGAGCGTTCGTTGCGTGTTTTAGATGGTGCTGTGACTGTACTTGATGCGAAGTCAGGTGTAGAGCCTCAAACTGAAACAGTTTGGAGACAAGCAACGAAGTATAATGTTCCAAGAATTGTGTTTATTAATAAAATGGACGCTACTGGTGCTGATTTTGAAATGGCTACCAATACAATCCGTCATAGATTGGGTGCTAAAACTGCACCAATTCAATTGCCAATCGGTGTTGAAGATAACTTTACTGGATTGATTGATATCGTTCAAAGAGAAGCACATATCTTCGCTGATGTTACTCAGAAAGAAGATACTATTACTGAAATTCCTGCAGAATTTGTCGATGATGTTGAAATCGCACGTCAAACGTTGTTTGAAGAAATCGCTGACTTCGATGAAGACTTCATGATGAAAATTCTTGAAGGTGAAGAACCTACTGTTGAAGAAATTAAAAATGCAATCCGTAAAGGGGTATTGAGTGGAGAGTTCTTCCCAGTACTTTGTGGGGCTGCATATCGTAATAAAGGGGTAATCGCTATGTTAGATGCGGTTATCGATTACTTGCCTTCACCTGTTGATGTGCCTCCTGTTACAGGAACATTGATGGATGAAGAAACACCTGCTGAAAGAGAATCAAGCGATGAAGCGCCTTTATCAGCACTTGCATTTAAAGTTATGACAGACCCATTTGTTGGTCGTTTAACCTACTTTAGAATGTATTCAGGTGTTGCTGAATCAGGTTCTGCTGTTTATAACTCTGTTAAACGTAAACGTGAAAGATTCGGTCGTTTGATGCAAATGCATGCGAACCACCGTGAAGACGTTGATAAAGTTTATGCAGGTGAAATTGCAGCTGCTGTGGGTCTTAAAGATACATCTACAGGTGATACACTTTGTGAGGAAAAGAATCCAATTATCTTGGAATCTATGAAATTCCCAGAGCCTGTTATTAACGTTGCGGTTGAACCTAAAACTAAGGGTGACCAAGATAAGATGGGTCTTGCCTTGAGTAAGCTTGCTGAAGAGGATCCAACATTTAAAACCTTTACTGATGAAGAAACTGGTCAAACAATCATTGCCGGAATGGGTGAGTTACACTTAGACATTTTGGTTGATCGTATGAAACGTGAATTCAAGGTTGAAGCAAATATTGGTGCACCTCAAGTTGCTTATCGTGAAACAATTCGCGGTACAGCTGAGTGTGAAGGTAAATTCGTCCGTCAATCGGGTGGTCGTGGACAATATGGTCACGTTTGGTTCAAGTTTGAACCTAACCCAGGTAAAGGATTTGAGTTTGTCGATAAAATTGTCGGTGGAACTGTTCCTCGTGAATTTATTAAACCGGCTGCTGAAGGTGTTGAAGCTGCCCTTCAAAATGGTTTGATTGCTGGATATCCTGCAATTGACATTAAAGCGACATTATTCGATGGATCATCACATGATGTTGACTCCAGCGAAATGGCTTATAAGATTGCTGCAAGTATGGCGTTTAAAGAAGCTGCCAAAAAATGTGATCCAGTCTTACTTGAGCCTATGATGTCCTTAGAAATTACTGCTCCTGAAGAATACTTAGGTGCTGTAATGGGTGACGTTTCCAGTCGTCGTGGACAAATCCGCGACCAAGAGGAAAGAGGTAACGCAGTTATTGTTAAGGCGTTCGTTCCGCTTTCGGAAATGTCAGGATATACTACTGACTTGCGTTCATTTACACAAGGTCGTGGTACATCATCTATGCAATTTGATCATTACGCTGAAGTGCCAAGAAGCATTGCAGATGAAGTTGCAAAGAAAAAATCTAACTAATTTCTAGTTTTATGTGTTGATTTTAAAATGCTTTTAAACTAGAATATACATGATAGTAAAAATATAGACAATGAGGAGGAAATACATATGTCAAAACAACAATTTGATCGTTCTAAGCCACACGTTAACGTTGGTACATTGGGTCACGTTGACCACGGTAAAACAACTTTAACAGCTGCAATTACGAATGTTCTTGCTAAAGCTAACGGTGGACAAGCACAAGCTTACGATGAAATCGATAAAGCGCCTGAAGAAAAAGAACGTGGAATTACAATCAGTACTTCACATGTTGAGTACGAAACAGAAAAACGTCACTACGCACACGTTGACTGCCCAGGTCACGCGGACTACGTTAAAAACATGATTACCGGTGCTGCTCAAATGGACGGTGCTATCTTAGTAGTTTCTGCTACAGATGGTCCTATGCCACAAACACGTGAGCACATCTTGCTTGCACGTCAATTGGGAGTACCTCACTTTGTAGTATTCCTAAACAAATGTGACATGGTTGATGACGAAGAGTTAATTGACCTTGTTGAAATGGAAGTTCGTGAACTTCTTTCAGAAAATGGATACGATGGCGATGACGCTCCAGTTATCCGTGGATCTGCTCTTAAAGCACTTGAAGGTCAACCTGAGTGGGAAGAAAAAGTTCTTGAATTAATGAATGCAGTTGACGAATATGTTCCTGAACCAGTTCGTGATACTGACAAACCATTCTTGATGTCAGTTGAAGACGTATTTACAATTTCAGGTCGTGGTACAGTTGCTACAGGACGTGTTGAACGTGGATTGCTAAACTTAAACGAAGAAGTTGAAGTTGTTGGTCTTCGCCCAACTCGTAAAACAGTTGTTACTGGAATCGAAATGTTCCACAAACAATTAGACAAAGCTATGGCAGGGGACAACCTTGGAGCTCTATTACGTGGTGTTAACCGTGAAGAAATTGAACGTGGACAAGTTTTAGCTAAACCAGGTTCAGTTACACCTCATACAAACTTCAAAGCACAAGTTTATATCTTGAGCAAAGAAGAAGGTGGACGTCATACTCCATTTGTTGAGAACTACCGTCCTCAATTCTACTTCCGTACAACAGACGTTACAGGAACCATCAAACTACCAGAAGGTGTTGACATGGTTATGCCTGGTGACAACATTGAAATGGTTGTTGAATTGGGAGCACCTATCGCTGTTGAGCAAGGAACTACTTTCTCAATTCGTGAAGGTGGACGTACAGTTGGTGCTGGAAACGTTACTGAAATCGTTAAGTAATTAATGAAAAGCTAAAGAGGACTCTGTCCTCTTTTTTAATGGATGAAATCAAGGGGTTTGGATCTGTTGTTAGGTTGGTTTTACCTAGTAAATAGATGATATTTGATTAATTTTAATTTTTTTAAAATAATCATCCAAATCGCTTGATTTTCTATTCTATTATTGTATAATACTAGAGCGACTGCAATGAAGTGCAAGGTTGCCGGCACACTGATAGACGTTGTCATGGTTCAGTGAGAATGGCCGGGTAATTTGTATGGAGCAGGCCTATGAAATAGGCAGGATAGCAAGGAGGATATATCCATGGCAAAGAATTTTATTCGTATTCGATTAAAAGCTTACGAACATCGTACAATAGATGCTGCGGCTCAAAAAATTGTTGAGACAGCAGGTAACTATGGTGCGAACAAAGTAGTTGGTCCTGTACCGTTACCAACTAAAAAAGAAATTATTACGGTAATTCGTTCACCACACGTGAACAAAGACTCCCGCGAGCAATTTGAATCTAGAACACATAAACGTTTGATTGAAATTGTTGGGCCAACACCTGAAACGATTGATGCGTTAAGTCGTTTAGAGTTGCCAAGCGGTGTTGATATAGAAATTAAACTTTAGTAGGAGGGTTATCGATGAAAGGAATATTAGGACGCAAATTAGGAATGACGCAAGTTTTTGCTGAAGACGGCACCATGATTCCTGTCACTGTTGTTGAAGTTCAACCAAACGTTGTCTTGCAAAAGAAAACTGTTGAATCTGACAATTATGATGCAGTGCAATTGGGTGTTGTTGATGTTAAATTACATCGTTCGAACAAATCTGAAATCGCTCATGCTGCTAAAGCAAATACAGCGCCAAAGAAATTTGTTCGTGAAATCGCTGGAAACGACATGCACAACTTAGAAGTTGGGGATGCAGTTAAGGCTGATTTATTTAATGCAGGAGATTTTGTTGATGTAACAGGAATCTCACGTGGTAAAGGTTTCCAAGGCGCGATTCGCCGTAACAACCAAAAATTAGGATTTATGTCACATGGTTCACGTTTCCACCGTGGTCTTGGATCATTGGCAACAGGTGGTACAGCAAGTAGTAACATCAAACCTGGTACAACAGCTGCTGGGCAAATGGGTGTTAAAACTCGTACAAACCAAAATCTAGAAGTTATTAAGATTGATACAGAAAACAACTACATGTTAGTTAAAGGGAACATCCCTGGACCAAGCCGTGGTTTTGTAGTGGTTAAAGAAACTACAAAGCGCGTTAAGTCAAAAGATCCAGTGGTATTGATTGATTATTCAAAGGAGGATTCTGACAATGCCTAAAATTGACGTATTAAATCAAGAAGGTAAGAATCTTCGTTCACTTGACTTAAGTGAAGAAGTGTTTGGAATTGAGCCCAACAATCAAGCATTGTTTGATGCTGTTGTGGGTCAACGTGCGTCTTTACGTTTTGGAAACCATTCTGTAAAGAATCGCTCTGAAGTACGTGGTGGTGGTAGAAAGCCATGGCGTCAAAAAGGAACTGGACGTGCGCGTCAAGGTTCTATCCGTTCTCCACAATGGCGTGGTGGTGGTGTCGTATTCGGACCTACACCAAGATCATATGGATATCGTTTAAATAGAAAAGTGCGTCGTTTGGCATTACGTTCAGCACTATCACAAAAAGTTCTTGATAATGAACTTGTTGTATTAGAAAACTTAGAGTTTGGTGAAATCAAAACTGCTTCATTTAAAGCAGTTATGGATAAATTAAACCTAGAACGTAAAGTACTCTTCGTTGTTTCAAATGATGAAGATGTATACAATGCATACTTATCAATGCGTAACATTGCTGGAACCAGCTTGTTGACAGTTGAAGGATTGAATGTCTATGACATTATGAATTCAACACGCATTGTATTCACTGAAAAAGCAGCAGTTGAAGCTGGGGAGGTGTTTGTATAATGAAACGTAACCCAAGAGATATTATTGTAAGACCAATTATTACTGAGAAAACAATTCAAATGCAAGATCAAGACAACAAAGTAACTTTTGAAGTTAAAAAAGGTGCTAATAAAGTTGAAGTGCGTCAAGCAATTGAAGAAATCTTTAATGTAAAGGTTGAAAAAGTAAATATTTTGAATTCAAAACCTAAAGCAAAACGTATGGGTCAACACGAAGGTATGACGCGTTCAGTTAGAAAAGCGATTGTTAAGCTTGCTGAAGGTTCAAACATTGATATTCTTTAATTAATAGAGAATAAAACATATCGGAAGAATTACGCTATTTCCGGATAACTTGCGTAGGGAGGAATATTTAAATGGCGATTAAAAAATATAAGCCAACGACTCCTGGACGTAGAGGTATGACAACTTTAGCAAATACTGAGTTGTCAAATGTAAAACCTGAACGTTCATTACTCGTATCGTTGGATAAAACAGGTGGCCGTAACAATACCGGACGTATTACAACACGTCATCACGGTGGTGGTCACAAACGTAAATACCGCATTATCGACTTTAAACGTGATAAAGATGGTATTCCAGCAAAGGTTGCAACAGTTGAGTATGATCCAAATAGATCTGCAAACATTTTGTTGTTACATTATGCTGATGGAGAGAAACGTTATATTCTCGCTCCAAAAGGATTGAAAGTCGGAGATGTTATCTTCTCTGGTGATGAAGCAGATATTAAAGTAGGGAATGCTAAGATTTTAGATCAAATTCCTGAAGGTACTGTTGTTCATAACATCGAACTTAAACCTGGTAAAGGGGGACAGTTAGTGCGTTCAGCTGGTACTTCTGCACAAATCTTAGGTCAAGAAGGAAAGTATACAACTATTCGTCTTGCATCTGGTGAAGTGCGTCGTATCTTGTCAACATGCCGTGCAACAATCGGTGAAGTTGGTAATGCTGACCATGGACTTGTTACCATTGGTAAAGCAGGTCGTTCACGTTGGATGGGTATTAAACCTACAGTGCGTGGTTCTGCAATGAACCCAGTTGATCACCCTCACGGTGGTGGTGAAGGACGTACCGGTATTGGTCGTGTTGCGCCTGTTACACCTTGGGGTAAAAAAGCGTTGGGTGTTAAAACTCGTCGCAATAAGAAAAAATCTACTAAATTAATTGTGCGTCGTCGCAATGATAAGAGTAAGTAAGCGAAAGGAAGGAATTTAATATGGCTCGTAGTTTGAAAAAAGGACCATTTTGCGATCATCATTTAATGGCGAAGGTCGAAAAATTAAATGCAGCAAATAAAAAAGAAGTAATTAAGACTTGGTCACGTCGTTCAACCATTTTCCCTCAATTCGTAGAACATACGTTTGCGGTGCACAATGGTAAGGAACATGTTCCTGTTTATGTTACTGAAGATATGGTTGGACACAAATTAGGTGAATTTGTTCCAACACGTAAGTACACAGGACATGTGGAAGATAAAAAGGCAGGTAGAAGATAATGGAAGTTAAAGCAGTAGCGAAAACCGTTAGAATCACATCTCGTAAAGCACGTTTAGTGTTAGACGAAATTCGTGGTTTGGACGTGGATCATGCAGCGGCATTCTTACATTATACTCCGAATAAAGCTGCTAAAATTATTGAAAAAGTATTGAAATCTGCTGTTGCGAATGCAACACATAATCACCAGCTAGAAGAAGAGAAATTATATATCTCAGCTTGCTATGCTGACGATGGTATCACAATGAAGCGTTTCCGTCCCCGTGCAAAGGGAGCCGCAGCGCCAATCATGAAGCGTACAAGCCACATCACTGTTGTGGTTAAAGAGCGCGTTTAATAGGAGGATAGACAATGGGACAAAAAGTTAATCCAATCGGTATGCGCGTTGGTGTGATTCGTGATTGGGAATCACGTTGGTTTGCAGAAAAAGGCTTTGGAGACCTACTTCACGAAGATCATTTGATCCGTGAATATATCTTCAAAAACTTACATGATGCATATGTATCACGTGTTGAAATCGAACGATATAAAAATCGTGTTGACATCATTATTCGTACAGCCCGTCCTGGTGTTGTAATTGGAGTCAATGGTGCAAATATTGATAAAGTTAAAGCTGATTTGGCTAAAATCTCTAAAGAAAATACAGTACAAATCAAAGTTGTTGAGGTTGCAAACCCTGCGCTTGATGCGCATTTGGTTGCACGTAATATTGCTGAACAACTTGAAAAACGTGCTTCATTTAGAGTTGCTCAAAAACGTACAATTCAAAATACAATGCGTTCTGGAGCAAAAGGAATTAAAACTCAAGTATCTGGTCGTTTAGGTGGTGCAGATATGGCGAGAACTGAAGGTTATTCTGAGGGCGTTGTTCCGCTACATACCCTTCGTTCAGACATTGATTATGCACACTATGAAGCAACCACTACTTATGGAATCTTGGGTGTTAAAGTTTGGATCTGTCGTGGAGAAGTACTTCCTGGACAAATGGTTCAAGAACCTGAGGCACCAAAGGGTGGTCAAGGAGGCCGTCGTCCTAACAAACGTCGTCGTCCACAAAGAGGAAACCGTGATAATAACGCTCCTCAGAAAGATACTCAAGGACAGGGAGGTAAGTAATTATGTTAATGCCAAAGCGTACTAAATATAGAAAACCTCATCGTCTTTCATATGAAGGTAGATCCAACGCTGGTCGTCAAGTGACATTTGGTGAATATGGTCTTGTTGCTGAAACAGGTTCATATATTTCAAACCGTCAAATTGAGGCTGCGCGTATTGCGATGACTCGTTATATGAAGCGTGGTGGAAAAGTATGGATTAAAATTTTCCCACACTTGTCCATTACAAGAAAGCCTCTTGAGGTTCGTATGGGATCTGGTAAAGGTTCCCCTGAGGGCTGGGTAGCAGTAGTTAAACCTGGTCGTGTTATGTTTGAAGTTGCTGGAGTAAGTGAAGAAGTTGCTAAGGAAGCATTCCGTTTGGCATCTAACAAGCTCTCAGTAAAAACTCGATTTGTTCGTAAAGGTGAGGAGGAGCTAGTATGACAATTAAAGAAATTCGTGAATTAGAAAACGATGCTTTGCTAGTTGAGATTGATAGTCTAAAAGAAGAACTTTTTGATCTTCGTTTCCAACAAGCAGTCGGTCAACTTGAGAATCCTGCCCGTTTAAGAGAAATCCGTAAAACTATTGCAAGGATTAGAACAGTAATCACTGAGCGTACGCTTAGTGATGATAAGTAGGAGGTCACAAAGCGATGGAAAGAAACAAACGCAAGGTATTCCGTGGAACTGTTGTATCAAATGCAATGGATAAAACGGTTGTCGTAGAAATTAGCACATCAAGACGTCATCCACTTTATGGAAAACGTGTTGGTTATTCAAAAAAATATAAAGCACATGATGAAAATAACGAATTTAATGTGGGAGATTATGTAGAAATTATGGAAACACGTCCATTATCTGCTACAAAATATTTCCGTGTAGTTCGTTTACTTCAAAAAGCTGTGGTCGTTTAGTAGGAGGTTGTTAGAGAATGATTTCAAATGAAACAAGATGTAGAGTCGCTGACAACACCGGAGCAAAGGAAATACTCGTAATTCGTCTTCTTGGCGGTAGTCATCGCATTTCATCAACAATTGGTGATGTTGTGGTTGGTACAGTTAAAGTAGCGATTCCCGGAAGCTCAGTTAAAAAAGGCGACGTTGTTAAAGCAGTTATCGTAAGAACAAAATATGGCGTTAGACGCGAGAATGGATCTTACATTAAATTTGATGATAATGCAGTTGTTATCCTCAAAGATGATGAAGTTTCACCTCGTGGAACACGTATTTTTGGACCCGTGGCACGTGAACTTCGTGAGAAAAACTTCATGAAGATCGTATCACTTGCACCAGAAGTGTTATAAGGAGGCAGTTATGAAATTCAGACGTGGAGATAAAGTTCAAATTATTACTGGACATTACAAAGGTACCATCGGTGATATCATTGCAGTCTCACCTAAGACAAATAAAATTAAAGTTGAAGGTGTAAATTTGGTTAAGAAACATACAAAACCAAGTCCAAATGATCCTGATGGTGGAATTTATGAAATGGAAGCATTCATTGATGCTTCAAATGCAATGCATTACGATGCAAAAATTAAAGCACCTTCTCGTATTCGTATGAGTATTAATAAAAAAGGTGAAAAAGTGCGCGTGTACGCTAAATCAGGCGCAGAAGTTAAATAAGGAGGTATGGTTAAATGAGATTAAAAGAAAAGTACACTACTGAAGTTATTCCAAATTTAGTTAAACAATTTGACTATACTTCAGTCATGCAAGCTCCTAAAGTTGAAAAAGTAGTTATCAACATGGGATTGGGTGATGCAATCAGTAACTCTAAGATTTTAGAAGATGCTGTTGCAGAATTAACATTGATTTCTGGTCAAAAACCAGTAATTATGAAAGCTAAAAAATCCGTTGCGAACTTTAAGGTTCGTGAAGGAATGGACATTGGATGTAAAGTAACATTGCGTGGTCCTAAAATGTATGATTTCCTCGAGAGATTGGTACGTATTGCATTGCCACGTGTCCGTGATTTCCGTGGTATTAATCCTGGATCATTTGATGGTCGTGGAAACTATACAATGGGTGTTAAGGAACAATTGATTTTCCCTGAAATTGATTACGATAAAGTAAACAAGGTTCGTGGAATGGATATCACAGTTGTTACATCTGCAAAAACAGATGCTGAAGGACATGCTTTACTAACTGAATTGGGGTTCCCATTTAAGAAGGAGAGTGTCTAGAATATGGCAAAGAAATCTAAAATTGCACGTGAACTACAACGTCAAGCTGTAGTTGAGCGTTATGCAGAAAAACGTGCGGCTCTAAAAGCTGCAGGTGATTACGAAGGATTACAAAAATTACCTCGTGATGCTTCACCTACACGTCTTCGTAATAGAGACTCTGTAGATGGAAGACCTCGTGGATATATTAGAAAATACAAAATGTCTCGTTTACGTTTCCGTCGTTTGGCTCATAAGGGTCAAATTCCAGGCGTACGTAAGGCAAGTTGGTAAGAAGGAGGAACTTTTCTAAATGATTACTACAGATCCAGTAGCAGATTATCTAACACGTGTTCGTAATGCACTTGGTGCAAAACATGATGTTGTAGATATTCCTGCAAGTAAAGAAAAAATGGAAATTTCCAGAATTTTGAAAGATGAAGGGTTCATCCGTGATTACCATGTTAGTGAAGGTGCTAAACCTCAGATTACTGTTGTTCTAAAGTACAATGCTAACAATCAAAAAGTAATTACAGGACTTAAGAGAATTTCAAAACCTGGTATGCGTGTTTACGCAAAGGTTGATTCAATCCCTCGTGTTCTTAATGGACTCGGTATTGCGATTATTTCAACTTCAGAAGGTTTATTAACAGACAAGCAAGCGCGTCAAAAACATGTTGGTGGCGAAGTTCTTGCCTATGTCTGGTAAGAGAGGAGAAACAAATGTCACGTATCGGAAATAAAACGATTACCATTCCGGCGGGTGTAGAATTCGATGTTACAGCTGGTAATGAGGTGACTGTTAAGGGACCAAAAGGAACATTAACACGTCAGTTCAGATCCGAATTAACGATTGAAATTGACAGTGGTATTGTTGCTGTTAAGCGCCCAAATGATTTAAAAACTATTAAGCAAATTCATGGTACAACACGTTCATTAATAGCCAACATGATTGTTGGTGTTACTGAAGGTTTTACTAAGGAATTAGAACTTGTTGGGATTGGATATCGTGCTTCTGTAGCAGGAAATACACTGACATTAAATGTTGGTTATTCACATCCAGTTACCTTTGATTTTGGTGAGGATTTGGAAATTGAAGTTCCAAAACCAAATAACATTAAAATCACAGGGATTGATAAGCAAGTAGTTGGTGAGTTTGCAGCAAATGTTCGTGCTACACGTAAACCTGAACCATATCTTGGTAAAGGTATCAAGTATAAAGGTGAACACATTGCCCGTAAAGAGGGTAAAACAGCGGCAGCTAAGAAGTAATAGAAAAGGAGAACTATCGTTATGGCTAAGAAAATGTCGAGAGATCAACAACGCATTCGTCGTCATATTCGTGTTCGTAATAAAGTTTCTGGAACACCTGAGCGCCCACGCCTTAGTGTTTACCGCTCAAACGGAAACATTTACGCACAAATTATTGATGATGTTAATGGAAATACACTGGTATCCACAAGCTCTTTAAACTTAAAACTAGAAAATGGTGGTAATGTTGAAGCAGCACAAAAAGTGGGGTCAGAAATTGGAAAGCTTGCACTAGATAAAGATATTAAAGCAGTTGTATTTGACCGTGGTGGTTATATTTACCATGGCCGTGTCAAAGCACTCGCAGATTCAGCACGTGAAGCTGGATTAGAGTTCTAGGAGGGAAAAGATGAGTCGTAGACCAAAAAGAGAAAAGCGCGAACAAGAATTTGAAGAGCGCGTAGTGACCATTAACCGTGTTACTAAAGTTGTTAAAGGTGGACGTCGTTTTCGCTTTGCTGCATTAGTAGTTATCGGTGATAAAAATGGTCGTGTTGGATTTGGAACAGGAAAAGCAAATGAAGTTCCAGATGCAATTCGTAAAGCAGTCGAAAATGCAAAAACAAGCATTATTGATGTTAAGTTAATCAACGGATCAATCCCACATGAAATTACAGGTAATTTTGGAGCCGGAGAAGTATTCCTTCGTCCTGCATCTGAAGGTACTGGAGTTATTGCTGGAGCAGCGATTCGTGACGTTATGGAGTTGGCTGGAGTTACAGATATCCTTACAAAATGTATTGGATCTAGAACACCTATCAATATGGTACGTGCTACCTTTGATGGCCTTGCTAACCTAACAACCGTTGAAGAAGTGGCAGCAGATCGTGATATGACTGTTGCAGAAGTTAGAAACTAGGAGGTCCCTTTATGAAATTACATGATTTGAAATATAATGAAGGTGCTCGCCGTAAGCGTAAACGTGTCGGTCGTGGACATGGTTCAGGTTCAGGTAAAACATCTGGTACAGGTCACGGAGGTCAAAAATCTCGTAGTGGTGGTAGTGTTGCACTTGGTTTTGAAGGGGGTCAAACACCTTTATTCAAACGAATTCCTAAACGTGGATTCAACAACGTAAATCGCGTTGAATATGCAGTTGTTAACTTATCAGATTTAAACCGTTTCGAAGAGGGTACAGATGTAACTTTAGAGTTGCTTGTAACTTCTAGACTTGTAAATAAAGTTAAGGACGGTATCAAAATCTTAGGTAACGGCACCTTAGAAAAGAAATTAAATGTTCAAGCCAACGCTTTCTCAAAGTCAGCAGTTGAAACAATTGAAAAATTGGGTGGAACAGTAGAGGTAGTATAATATGATTCGTTTTCTTACTGATTTATATAGAAATAAAGAAATTAGAACGCGTATTATCTTCACCTTAGGAATGCTTCTTATCTACTTATTGGGAACAGTTATTCCTGTTCCTAATGTAGATCATGTAATGCTTTCTGCCCAAATGGAGTCCAATACACTATTAGAAATGATGAGTATATTGGGTGGGGGACAACTTGAATCATTCTCAGTGTTCTCACTGGGAGTTGGACCCTATATTACAGCGTCTATCATTATCCAGTTATTATCAATGGATATTATTCCTTACCTTTCTGAGTTATCAAAATCTGGTAACAAAGGTAAGTTGCAAATGGATAAAATTACCCGTTACTTAGCAGTATTCTTGGGTTATGTTCAAGCAATCACATTGATGAATTTATACAAGGATGTGTTGATTGATGCTGGTTGGTCATCTTTATTCTATATGGGAACGATTATGGTGGGTGGAACCATGTTCCTATTATGGTTAGGTGATCAAATCACTCAAAAGGGTATTGGAAACGGTGTTTCCATGATTATTATGTCTGGTATTATTTCAAGAATGCCAACCACATATAGAAGTGCATTTACTTCAATGGTAAGTGCAAATGGATTCTCAGTATCTGGAATCTTATTCTTCTCTTTATATGTTGCGGTAAACTTGGCAATCGTTATCTTGGTTATCTATATGAGCCAAGCAACACGCAAAATTACCATTCAATACTCATCAAGTAGTGGCGCAACAAGAGGTAAAAATGTAAACCACTTGCCACTAAAGATTAACTCTGCGAGTGTTGTTCCTGTTATTTTTGCAGGAGCAATCATTCAAGCGCCTATCATTGCATTGAGTTACATCAATCAAAATTGGGCAATTTACAAGTTTTTAAATACTTATATGACGTTGAATCACCCTGTTGGTATTGCAGTTTATGCCATTTTAATCTTTTTATTCACTTTCTTCTATACCCACTTAACAGTGGATCCAGAGAAGATTGCAGAGAACTTTGGCAAAAATAACTCTTATATCCCTGGGGTTCGTCCAGGTAAGGATACTCAGAAGTATATTACTGTTATCTTAAACAGAATTACACTTCTCGGTGCTTTATTCTTGGTCTTTATTGCAGTTCTACCACCACTACTTCCTTTAATTACGAATAATTTTATTCCGCAATCTACCGCACCTGGTGGAACTGGAATTATTATTGTGGTTGGGGTTGCTTTAGAAACAGTTAAAGAACTGAAAGGGCGTTTATCGCAACGTTCCTATACTGGACTGTTCAATCGCTAATTTAAGGAGACACTATGAATTTATTTATTATGGGACCTGCCGGAAGCGGTAAGGGAACAATGTCAAGAAAAATTGCGAAAAAATTCGGCATTCCACATATTGCTACAGGAGACATGTTTCGAGAAGCTATCTCGAAACAAACACCTGTTGGTAAGGAAGCCAAAAGTTATATTGATCAAGGTAAATTGGTTCCAGATGATGTGACAAATCGTATGGTACAAGAGAGAATCACAATGGATGATTGTAAGAATGGGTATCTACTTGATGGTTATCCTCGCAATTTAGCTCAAGCAGATGCATTTTCTGAGCTCTCATACCAAATTGACAACCAACTTGATTATGTTATTAATCTAAATATACGTTATGAAGAACTTCTCAGAAGAATCACTGGAAGAAGAATCTGTAAAAACTGTGGTAAAATTTACCATGTAGATTTTAATCCTCCTAAAGTAGAAGGAACCTGTGATAAGTGTGGTCATGAATTATACCAAAGAAGTGATGACACTAAAGAAGAATTTGAAGTTCGTTACCAAATTTATTTGGATCAAACTGAAGCGGTTATTACTTATTACCGTGAACAAGGTTTGGTACATGATGTAGATGCAACCCAATCAATCGACAGTGTTTGGGCTGAAATAGAAAAGTTTTTGGAGGCGGTTAAATGATTACAACCAAGTCACAAAGAGAAATTGAATTGATGCGTAAAGCCGGTGAAATCGTTTTTAATGCTCATGAAGCTGTTAAGAAAGAAATTAAACCAGGTGTGTCAACAAAATATCTTGATAGTGTGGTACATGACTATATTATGAGTCAAGATGCGACACCATCATTTCTTGGTTATAATGGTTTTCCGGGCTCTATCTGTGCATCAGTTAATGATGTTCTTGTACATGGGATTCCAAGTAAAGAAGTGATTCTTAAAGATGGAGATATCATTTCAATCGACATTGGTGCTATTTATAAAGGCTACCATGGAGACAGTGCTTGGACTTATCCTGTGGGTGAAATTAGCGATGAAGCTAAAAAATTATTGGAAGTTACGGAAGCATCCTTATTCGAGGGGTTGAAGGCTGTTAAGGCTGGAAACCGTATCGGGGACATTGGAGCAGCTGTCAGTGCCTATGTTAAACCATTTGGCTTTGGCGTTCCGATTGAATATACCGGTCATGGTATTGGTAGTAATATGCATGAAGACCCATCTGTGCCAAATTATGGTATAATGGGTAAAGGTGTTAAGCTACGTGAAAATATGACTTTGGCGATTGAACCCATGGTTCAACTGGGGTCACATTTAACTGAAACCATGTCTGATGGTTGGACTGTTAAGTCCATTGATCGTAAACTAACAGCGCATTTCGAACATACAGTATTAATCACTAAAGATGGATTTGAAATCCTAACAAGAACAAAGGAGGCTTATAAGCATTAATGGGTAAAGAAGAAGTAATTGAAATTAGTGGTGTCATTGTTGACACACTCCCCAGTGCACAGTTCAAGGTGGAACTTGAAAATGGTCACGAAATTATAGCTCACGTATCTGGTAAAATCCGTATGCACTACATTCGCATTTTACCGGGAGACAGAGTGACTGTTGAGTTATCGCCTTATGATTTATCACGTGGGCGCATTATTTATAGACATAAATAAAAATTGAATAGGAGGAAGTCGCTTAATGGCTCGTATAGCAGGAATCGATATACCACGTAACAAACGTGTGTTAATATCTCTTACATATATTTACGGAATTGGTCTTCATACTGCACAAAATATTTTGAAAGATGCAGAAGTAGATGAGAATATCCGTGTAAAAGATCTATCAGAAGATCAACTTGTCGCAATTAGACGTGAAGTAGACAAGATCCAAGTTGAAGGGGATCTACGTCGTGAAGTTAACTTAAACATCAAACGTCTTATGGAAATCGGTAGCTACCGTGGAATCCGCCATCGTCGTGGATTGCCAGTACGTGGACAACGCACAAAAACAAACGCGCGTACACGTAAAGGTCCACGTCGTACAGTTGCAGGTAAGAAGAAATAATTTTAACTAGAAATATTAGGAGGATGAAGCGTAATGGCTAAAGCTAAGAGAACAACAACTCGTAAACGCCGTGCACGTAAAAATATAGCACGCGGAGTTGCTCATATCCATTCGACATTTAATAATACAATCATTACAATCTCGGATGAAAAAGGAAACGTAATTGCTTGGTCAAGTGCTGGAGCACTTGGATTTAAAGGCTCACGTAAATCAACACCTTTTGCGGCTCAAATGGCAGCAGAAGCTGCAGCGAAAGCTGCAATGGACAACGGTATGAAAACTGTTGAAGTTAGTTTAAAAGGTCCTGGACCAGGACGTGAATCTGCAGTACGTTCACTACAAGCTGTTGGACTAGAAATCAGTGTAATTCACGATGTCACACCAGTTCCACATAACGGCTGTAGACCACCAAAACGTCCACGCGGTTAATTTAGTGTTGAGGAGGTATTCATTAGATGAACAAATTTGAACGTGCATTATTCGAAATAGCAGAATTCGACGAGACTTCCAATTATGGTAAGTTCGTCATTGAACCCCTTGAAGGTGGTTTCGGTATAACTATTGGAAACTCCCTAAGACGTGTCTTACTCTCCTCACTACCAGGAGCAGCCGTACACTCAGTGAAAATTGAGGGTGCAAATCATGAATTCGCAGAAATTGCGGGTATTGGTGAAGACGTAACAGGTATCGTCTTAAATATCAAAGACTTAATCTTAACAATTAAAGATGACGAAACCTATACTTTAAGAGTCTCACAAAAGGGACCCAAGGTCGTCACTGGTGCAGATATTGAATGCCCAGCAAATGTTGATGTTGTGAACAGAGATCTTATCATCGCAACCCTTGCAGAAGGCGCCATTCTTGAAATGGAAATGAAAGCCCGCAAGAGTCGCGGATATGTTGGTTCAGATGACAACAAACAACTTTATCAAGGAAGTTCTCAAGAACTTGGGGTTATTTATACTGACTCCATTTATACACCAGTAGAACGTGTTAAATATCAAGTAGACAATACACGTGTCGGTCAAGATTCAAACTATGACCGTTTAACCATGGAAATTTGGACAAACGGATCAATTGAACCACAACATGCATTGTCAATTGCTGCAAAGATCTTAATGGATCACTTAGAACAAATTGTAGCAATTAAAGATATTGTTCTTGAAGAAGAATCAATTATTAAACCAGAAGTTGCTAAGGAAGAAAATCCTATGGCAAGCATGATGATTGAAGACTTAGATCTATCTGTTCGATCATATAACTGTCTAAAACGTGCTGGAATTCAAACAGTTGAAGAACTAACACAAAAGTCAGAAGAAGAAATGATGAGAATTCGTAATCTTGGTAAGAAGTCATTAAAAGAAGTTAAGGACAAACTCGATGAGCTTGAACTTGGCTTAAAAACGAATGAGTAGGAGGAAACAGAGATGAGAAACCGTAAATTAGGTCGTGATTCAGCACACCGCAAGGCTTTACTCCGTAACTTATCAACAAGCCTAATTGTGCATGAACGCATTGAAACAACTGAAAAGAAAGCATATGAACTACGTTCATTTGCTGATAAACTAGTTACTTTAGCAAAACGAGGAGACTTACATGCCCGTCGTCAAGCAGCTAGCATTGTTTTCAATGTAGTTGATGAAGCTACTGGAAAAACAGCTTTACAAAAATTATTCGATGACATTGGTCCACGTTACCAAGAGCGTCAAGGTGGTTACACACGTGTAATTAAAACCGAAAAACGCCGTGGTGATGGTGCAGATATGGCATACGTAGAGTTTGTATAAAAATTT
>CANRNG010000026.1 GCA_947631935.1 uncultured Erysipelothrix sp. | reverse complement strand
GTTTTTTCATAAACGCCAAGATATAATAAGCTTTCCTGGGTAAGACTTAAATGTGCCCCAACTTGTGTATGATCCAACAAATTTTTAATGCTGTTGTGATTTTTAAGATAGTCTTTTAAAAATTGCATAATCAGTGATAGTCATTCATCAAATCTAAAATAGATTTACCTTCAAGATAGTCCAAGACACATTGTGCTGCTTTATCAAGGGGGGTATTGGGATCAATTTTACCCAAGACATAGTCTTTTGTGTCAATGAGTTTGTTGTTGTCAATGCCTATTTTGAGTCTTAAGAACACGTTGGTTCCCAAGTGTTGAATGATATTTTGGATTCCCCTTTGTCCACCTGAACTTCCTTTCTCGCGGATACGAAGTTGCCCAACAGGTAAGTCCAAATCATCTGAGATCACAAAGATATCTGAAGCATCTAAGTCATAGTAATCTAGAATTTTAATCAGTGATTCACCAGAAAGGTTCATATAGGTTTGGGGCTTAACTAGAATTACTTTTTCCCCTTTAATAAAGGTCTCACCAATGAGTGCTTTGAACTTTTTGGTTGTGATATCGACGTTTAAGGATGCCGCAACTTTATCAAGTGTTAAAAAACCTGCATTGTGTCTTGTTTTTTCATATTCTTTACCTGGATTTCCCAATCCAACAATAATTTTCATAGTCCCTCCTAAGGGCAAAAAAGAATAAGGCACGCCTTATTCTTTTGTTGCATCATAAATAATTTTCAAGTGACGGTTTCTACCCTGTCCTTCACTTTCTGTTCTAATACCTGAGATGGTCGTTAATTCTTTATGAATTATTCTACGTTCATCATTAGGCATTGGATCCAAAGATGCGTCAACTTTTGTTCGTTTAACAGTTTTCGCAACATGACGGGCCAAGCTCTTTAATTTTTGGTAACGGTCTTGTTTGTAGTTATTAATGTCAACCATTACATAGAAACGACGCTTAAAAGTTGAATTTACAACTTGGCGCATGAGGGTATTTAACCCTTGGAGTGAACGACCATTCTTACCTATTAGAATTGCGTTATTATCTGCATTTAAGCCAATATTAACGTTATTTTTTTGGACTTCAACATTAACTTCAACTGCTTGTCCCAATCCATCAAAGAAAGATGATAAGTAGTTTTCAATATATGCTTGAACATCTGAGGGCGCGAAGACTTCTGCTTGAACTGAAGCACCAAATCCTAAGAAACCCGTTTTTTCATCTGTCACATAGTAAGTTAATTCTTGACGGTCAACATTTTTTTCACTCGCAACTTTATCTAAGATATCGTCTAAAGTTTTTCCGGTATATACGTCCATGGTTCTCCTCCTTTTTTATATCACTATTTTTTATTTACAAATTTATGATTAATATACAATGTTTGTACTAAACGTGTGAGGGCTGTAATTCCCCAGTATACTGACATTCCAATATTCCATGTGAATGCAAAGACGGTAATCATACCCAATGAGAAAATCATCATTCCTTGTGGGTTTGGACCTTGTTGCTTGCCCATGTTTTTGTGACGGTTTTGTCTATTTTGTAAGTATTGTGGTAAGAACATACTCAATGCCTGAATCACAACCATCACAAGATAAATGGTAATATAAACAACATTTCCTTCTTGAAATCCCATAGCTGGTGTTCCTGAGAAGTTATGTCCCATAAAGACACCATTGATAATCAAGTCAGCACGTTGCACCGCTTGAAACACAGCCAATAAGAGTGGCAATTGAATCAACATTGGAACCATGGAACCAAACATATTGATTTCATGTTTTTCGTAAAGCTTTTGAATTTCTTGTGCTTCTTGCATTTGAGCTTGACGATCGTCTTTTGAACGGTTTTTGTATTTTTCTTTAATACGGTTTACATCAGGTTGTAGTGCCTGAATTTTTTGTTGTGAAATTGTTGAATTAATGGTTGAACGTAATTTCACTAAGTCAATTAATACTGTAACAATAATAAGTGACCAAAAAGCACCTGTATAATTAGCCACAAAGTTAAATAACTGGGCTATAGGCCAAATGATAAAGATAGCGAACCATCCGTATCCTTCTTTACCCCAAGGAAATGCATCTCCCAAGCGAATAATGTATTGTTCCATAACTTCTTTGGTTTCTGGGTCGATAACACTCTTACATCCCACCAGAACCAAAAGGAAGATAGCAAGAACAATTAACTTTTTATATTTTTTAAACATTCTTTTTTCTCCTAATCTTGCGTCATTCTATATTTTAACGTTTTTAAGCAGTTTTTCCAAGTCTTTTTGGTTATCTTCATAGGATCTACTAAAATAATCCTTCCGAACTATGATAATTGCATCAAAATCTGCTTCATAATGCCTAATTGGACGTAACATCGAACGTATTTGACGTTTCGTCTTATTTCTCAATACCGCATTTCCCAATTTCTTAGGAACAGAGATACCGATGCGCGCCTTTAACTCTTGTTTTGGCTTCGTATAAATCACAAAAGATTTAGATCCAACCGTTCTGCGCAAGCGCATGATGGCGTCAAATTCCCTTGTATTTTTGATTCTATATTGTTTTTTCATAATTAAAATAAAAAGCCACCCAAATGGGTGACTTATTAAGCTGACAAATTACTTCTTCCTTTAGATCTACGGCGTGCTAGAACACGGCGTCCACCCACTGTTTTCATACGGGCTCTAAAACCATGGACCTTTTGGCGTTTTCGTCTGCTAGGTTGATACGTTCTCTTCATAGAAAACCACCTCCAGTTCTTATATTTATACGAAGAGCAAATGCTTTAAAAGTATATAGTAAATTTAGATTGATGTCAATGAAACATAAAAAATATTTTCATTCCTTCTGACTTAAAAGTGATAATGTCTCAATATATCAAAAGGGATAATGTCCCGAGGTGATACAATGGTCCTTCAAGGAGGATCAACATTATGAGAAAGGTAGTTTTAAATTTGAAAGAAAATATGCAATATGAAATCATTAAAAAATTAGTGGAAACAAATGGCAACAAAAAGCGTGCTGCAATTAAACTTAATTGTACGCCAAGACATATCAATCGTTTGATAAAAAAATACAGAGAAAATGGCAAAAAAGCTTTCGTGCATGGTAATACCGGAAGAGCGCCAGTTAATAGAATAAATGAAGCGATGCGAACTGATATTTTAGATTTTTACTGTAAAGAAATACCAAACGCTAATTTCAAACATGCAACGGAGTTGCTTGATGAACACTTCAATATCCAAATCAGTAATACAACACTGACTTCGATCCTTCGAAAAAATTATATTGTTTCTCCAAAAGCCCATCGCATCACCAAAAGAAAAATGAAAGAGCGCTTAAAACACTTACGTACAGAAGCACGAAAAAAAGTTGAAATCTATGAAATCGAAACCAAACTTGAAGAGATAGACCGTAACGATGCCCATCCGCGTAGATCCAGATCCGCCTACCTTGGTGAACTCATACAAATGGATGCATCAGAACATATTTGGTTTGGTGATACTAAATGTCACCTTCATTTAGCGATTGATGATGCCGCTGGAATAATTCTAGGCGGATATTTTGATGAACAAGAAACGCTCAAAGGCTACTACAAAGTGCTCTACCAGATTTTAACGAACCATGGTATCCCTTATCGATTTTTAACAGACCGTCGTACAGTATTCGAATATAAATTAAAAAACGCATCCTCCGACGAAGAAGACACGTTTACTCAATTCTCATACGCCTGTCACCAACTAGGTATAGAGATTGATACAACCAGTGTTCCCCAAGCTAAAGGACGCATAGAACGCCTCAACGGTACACTACAATCACGATTGCCCGTTGAACTTGAACTTAAAGGAATCCAGTCAATAGAACAAGCCAATCGTCAATTACCTCAATTCATTAAAGCATACAACGATAAGTTTGGACTACACATACATGATAATAAAACCGTGTTTGAAAAACAACCCACAAAGGAAGATATTAATTTAACACTTGCGGTATTATCAAATAGAAAAGTAGATACAGGTCACTGCATTAAATTTTCTAATAAGTATTACATACCAGTAACAAGTGGTGGTTTACATAAATACTTTTCAAGTAGAACACCTGCATTAGTGATAGAAGCATTAGATGGAAATTTGTATGTAAATATAAACGACACTGTATACGGTTTAGAGGAAGTCATTGATCGCCAGGAATATTCAAAAGATTTCGATATCATCAAAGAAGTAAAACCAAAAAGAAAAACAATTCCTTCAATGCATCATCCTTGGAGGATTGGAACATTCGCTGCTTATGTGCACAAACAAAAGCACCGCCAAAACGGTGCTCATGTTTAAAAAAATTTAGGACATTATCGATTTTACTTTACATGAAACATAAAAAATATTTTCATTCCTCAAATTCAGCAATTGTCTTCTCAAAGGTGATATTTTTTTATTACATTTGAAGAAAAATGTAAATATAGAAATCTTCTGTTTCAACAACATATAACTTTCTTTCTAAATCTTTACTGATTAACCAGTAGACAGATTCATCGGATGCAACATAAGATTTCAAATTTTCACTATCTTCTGTTAATGAATAGATCGTATTTTCAAAGTTTTCCAAAGAAGTATACTTTATTGTATTTGGAAGATTACACAATTGATCTTCTGTTTTTTCAAATACCACATAATCTAAGTATTCACCAAACCATCTATCTTCCTCTATATATAGATAGGTTGGATCTGTCTTTGGGTATGATAGATCCCAGGATTTAAAGTGAGACTTCAAAGTATATTTGTCTTTATTCAAATACCCATTAAGTCCAAAGGCAATGCCTGCTATGAATACGATGGTTAAAATAATTAAGATTGTCTTCTTTTTCATAAAAAGCCCTCCACTAAAGCCATTATATCATGTTAAAAAGCATATTTTCTCTATCACATGCTTTTCAACAATTTACCACAGTTGATTATGAATCTTCCTTAACAATCACATAATCTATTTTTTAGTAAATGCTTGTGGAAAATCCTCTATCTAGATGCTTAAATAAAGATGATTGGGATTTTTTGTAGTCCGTTTTGTAGGTAACTCCAATTTGTAAGGACATACTTTGATTTCTCTACGAGTTTTTTTTAACTATAAATAATTTTTTATCATTTATAAATTTTTATCAAGTTTGATGGCTCATTATAAATACATAAATAAAAGATTAACTTAATATACCTGTTTGAGTTTTCTAAGGTTTTTAATATTTTTCATATAACCAAATAAGATTAATTAAATGAAGCATAACTTATGGATTAAAATCAAGTGTAAGATTTTTGTAATCTAAGTGTAATTTACTTTTTCAGTAAATACCTCTAGCTCTTTCACTTGAGTAGTCTTTATAGTATAATAAAAATATAAAGAAAGGGGTTACTAATGAAAAAGTTCCTAATAATTATTACATTAGTTTTAGCTACATTGACTGTCAACATCGTGGATGTTAAAGCTAGTCAAGAGTATTTAATGGATATTCCAAATACAATCACAATTAACAACGTCGAAAGAGACGTGAGGATCGTTTCTTACGAGGAATACGAGCGCGACATGAGTGGTGATTTTTTAATTACTTTAAACTACGGCAATGGCTCAGATATTTTAAGTCTAGAAGAGCTAACTAGTTCTACCAAATCAATTAAAAAAGTCGCTTTATGGATCGGTAACCAAGTTGCTGGATACATTGTTGAAAAAGGTTTAGATTACTTAGTGAATAGTGGTATAGCATTGAATGTTGTTAAAGGTGCAGTTCAATTTTTAGCGACTATAAATTGGACATGGGTAACACTTATCGCTATTGCAGCAGTAACGGTTTATACCATATATAAAGTTGCTACGAAAAATTATTCTCTACAAGGCATTGTAAATGCATCAAATTGCGTTTGGAGTGGGCCTCGAGTTGGGGGGGTATGGTTGTGTCAAGCAAGACTCTGAATGTAAAAAATAAAAAAATTATCGTGCGAAGATTTATATCAAGCATTATTACTGGAGTTATGACATTTTTACTATTTGATAAATTAGAAATATGGACATTATTTTTACTGCTTGTATTGGTCAACGTAATTCTAAATATAATTCTAAAAATTAAATTCGGGGCTTAATAAGCCCTCCGAGTGTAGAACCCCCATGTTTCTAGTTATTAGAAACATGGGGGTTTTCAAAAATTTCGATTTTAGTTTGATAATTTTATTTAGTTTGTAATAAAATACGGGTGTCGGTTATCCTTGCGTCTTGAACGTTTTTAAGACGATGTTTCTTGTTTTGTATATCAGAAATTAACTGGGTGTAATTTTGGTTGTTTTTTTTCTATGAAGGGTATATCAATATCCATCATTTTTTTACCACCGGAGAAGCTTCTATCAACCGTTACTTTTGAATCATAAGATTCACCCTTTCTATGTGTTTTTTATCAAATACATTATAGCAATTGATAGTCTTATGATTTTTTGCTTTTATTGGGTATTTACTTTATCAATGAAGCCTAATGGCGATCCTTCGATTAATATAATTAGATTAAGAATTAAGGTTGATTTCTTTTTCAAAAAAGCCCTCCACTAAAGCCATTATATCACGTTAAAAAGTGGATTTTCTATATCACTTTCTTTTCAACAATTTACCACAGTTGATTATGAATCTTCCTTAACAATCACACAATCTATTTTTTGGTAAATGCTTGTGGAAAACCCTCTATCTAGATGCTTAAATAAAGATGAAAGGGCTTGTTTTATGATAAAAGTGGGGAGTTTACATATATGTGTGGACAACTTTCTTTCTTTTTCAAGATTGGTAAGATATGATTTATACACAATTCACATTGAATTGGTGGTGTTGAAGGATGTGGAGTGGAAAACGTGGAAAAGGGGTTTTAACCTTATGCATTGTGGGTTATTCCGTGTGGATTGTTTGTTAATTTTAAGTGTTGTCCACGGATTTGTCCACATTGTCCACAGTTGTGGGAAGTTGATAACTTTTTCCACAAATTATCCACATTCAAAAGTTGTGGAAAACTGTGGAAAACTCGAAGTTATCCACTTTATACAAGGCTTCTATCTAAATGTAAATGTGGAAAGAATATTTACATTGGATAATTCCTTTAAATGGGCTTGTTTATTTGTTATTATGTGTTAACAAAGGGGGTTATTATGACTACTGCAAACATATTTCTAGACGATCTTTGGCAGCAAGTAAAGCACCTAGTCAAAAAATCTGAACACTTTGACGATGTGATTTACAATACGTATTTTGATAATACGGAACTTGCCAATTTGAACGACAAAAAAGCCATGATAACGGTCACAACTTCATTTCAAAAACTGGTCCTGGACAACGAGGTTAATTTTATTGCCTCAAATTTATCCAGAATTTTAAACGTTGATAATATTGAGTGTGAAATCGTAATTAAAAATAAAGGGCAAGTCATCCCTGCTTCTTATGTTCAACCTGTAAAACCTGTTGTGATTAAAACGGATGGTGTCAATGAATCACAAACTTTTGATAACTTCGTCGTAGGTTCAAGTAATAAGGAAGTCCATTCTGCTTCTTTGGGTTGTGCTTATAGACCGGGGCAATTTTTTACGCCCTTATTTATATATGGTAATTCGGGTTTGGGTAAAACCCATCTTTTGCATGCAATCGGGAACTTTGTGAAGAAGAATAATCCGGATTCCAATGTATTATATATATCTTCTTCTGATTTTGTGCGTCATGTCGCAAATTCAATTAGTAATGGAACCATTGAAAATTTCAAAGATGAGATGAATAATTTGGATGTATTGTTGATTGATGATATTCAATTTATTGCGGGTAAGGAGAAGTCTCATGAGATTTTCTTCCATATCTTTAATGAATTGGTCAATAATAAGAAACAAATTGTTATTACATCTGATCGTTTACCTACCGATATTAAGGGTTTGGAAGATCGTTTGATTTCTCGCTTCTCAAGTGGTTTATCTGTGGGAGTTGATTCACCTGAGTTTGAGACTGCTTTGGCAATTTTATATATGAAGATTCGTAACCAGAGTTTGGATGAAAATCTCTTCTCTGATGACTCACTGGCTTATATTGCGACCCATTTCTCTAAAGATGTGCGTCAATTAGAGGGTGCGCTTAATCGTTTGTTGTTCTTCTCTATAGAATTTAGTAGTAATGGTCAAATTTCTTTGGATACTGCAGTCAATGCATTTAAAGGAGATTTCACACCACCGGTTGATTTGAATCCAAAAACAATTAAAAAGATTGTATCTGATTATTATGGATTGACTGTGACACAGTTGATTGGTAAATCTAGAACCAAAGCCATTTCTAATGCGCGGCATATTGCGATTTATTTGATTCGTAAGCATTTGGATTTACCTTATAATAAAATTGGTGAAGAATTTGGTAAAAGAGATCACTCTACCATCATCAGTGCCTGTGATAAAATTGAAAAAGGAATTATTAAAGATGACATTTTGGCATCGGCTATTAAAGAATTAGAAACCAAATTATCTTAAATTATAAACTTGCTTTCCACAAAATTTGTCCCTATGTTTTCAACACCAAATATGTTAAAATATACATGTATTCATTGGGGTTTTGAGTGTTATCAACATATCCACAGCCCTAATAATAATAAAGACATAGTTATTATATATATAAACAGGAGGCCCTATGAAATTTTCTATTTATAAAAGTGTATTACTTAAGTCATTAAACTCTGTTGGTCGTGCTACTTCAGTTCATTCTCCATTACCTGTTTTATCTGGTATTAAGTTAAGTGCTTCTGAAGATGGATTATTACTATTGGGTAGTGATTCTAATATTACGATTCAAGAATTAATTGAAACCAATGATGATACCAAATTAGAAATTGAAAAATATGGTAGTGTTGTTTTGGATTCCCGTTACATTATAGAAGCTGTTAGAAAATTAGATAGCTTATATGTAAATATTGAAATTATAGATGGTGCATTAACGCGTATTAGTGGTAATAATGCTGAATATGAAATTAATGGGATGGATGCTTCTAATTATCCTGACATTGATTTACGTAAAGCAGATAAACATTTTAGATTACCTGCTTTTAAATTGAGAGAGATTATTAGTCAAACGGCCTTTGCGTGTGCTACTACTGAGGATCGTCCTATTTTTACGGGTGTTAACTTTATTTTGGATTCAGGTGTTTTAACGGCTGTTTCAACAAACTCTTATCGTTTGGCTAAAAAGACTTATGCGTTAAATGGTAATGTTGATGCCTTTAATATTACAGTACCGGCTTCTAATTTAAATGAGGTTGTCAAAACCATTCATGAAAATATCGATGTTGATGTTTATGTATCTAATAAAATTATTCAATTCTTTATTGATAATACTTTAATTCAATCTCGTTTGGTGGATGGTTTATTCCCTGATGTCAATCGTTTGATTCCAAGTGAGTTTGGATATGAATTGGTTGTAAATTCAGGTGATCTGATTTCTTCAATTGATCGTTCTTCTTTCTTAAGAAGTGATGGCTATTGGAATGTTAGACTTGAAAGCAGTGCAGATGAAATTGTGATTGCTTCTAAATCTCAAGAAATTGGTTCTTCTCATGAAACTTTGAGTCCCATTGATTATAAGGGCGGAAAGTTTAAGATTGCTTTCAATGGTCGTTATATGATTGAGGCGCTTCAATCTTTCAGAACTGAAGAAGTTAAAATTTTATTTGTAGGTGAAATGCAGGCCTTTATTTTGATGAATCCTAATGATGATTCTGTGATTCAATTGGTACTTCCTGTTAGAACTTTTGATTAATATGAATTTTAGACATTTTGTCTAATTCCTTGTTTTTAATTGATATTTTGAATAAAAGCCATTTTATGGTATTTGGGTCCAATTTTAGTTAATTGTCTCTCATCGCCTTAAAAATGGCTTTTTCTATGGAAATATGCTATAATGTAGAAGTGATTTAAGGTGATAGAAATGGATAAAAAAGAGTTTATTATGACTTTGGGGCAATTCTTGAAGTTTCAAGATTATGTGAGTTCAGGTGGTGAAGCCAAATTGAGAATGGATGAGTTTTCAATTACTGTAAATGGCGAAAAAGAAAACCGTCGCGGCCGTAAATTATTTGAAAATGATGTCGTTGAAATCAACGGCAATATTTATGAATTGATACTCGAAGATGAAGATTAAGTCTTTACAACTTAAACAATATAGAAATATATCGAGGATTCATTTTGATTTTCATCCACATCTTAATATATTTGTGGGGGAAAATGGCGTTGGTAAGACCAATATTCTTGAATCCATTGTTTATCTATCCAGTGGCCGCAGTTTTAGGGTCAACCAAGATAGTTATTTGATTCAGGAAAAGCAAGATTTTGCGATGATTGAAGCCGCTATTGAAAATAACAACAATCTTAAAGTGGTGTTGAGTGAAAAAGGAAAGTATCTAACCCATAACCAAAGGGTGATTGAAAAGCTCAGTGATTTTATTGGAATCTGTAATGTGGTGCTTTTTAATCCAGATGATCTTCAATTCTTTGCGACAACTCCGCGTAAAAGAAGGCGTGAAATTGATTATGAATTGGGTAAACATTCTCATGATTATTTAAGAAAGCTATCGGTTGTGAATCAGTTGATTGCAGATCGTAATGCATTTCTTAAAAAGAATGAAAAAGATGATCTTTATTTAGAAGCCATTGATGAAAACTTAATTGATTTATCGGTTGATATCATTAAAGAAAGAGTTGCTTTTATTGAAAAGATCACAAAAAGAACGCAAGCAACCTTTAATCATCTGACCGATATGTCTTGGAATCTCGTGATTGATTATCAAGCGTCGATTGATTTAAGTGAATCAGATTATCAAGATGCACTTAAAAAGAAGATGAAAGATAGTTTACGAAGAGATAAAGAATTTAAATTAACCCATGTTGGAATTCATAGAGATGATTATATCTTTAAAATTGATCAGATTCCTGTGGTTAATATTTTATCTCAAGGCCAAAAAAGGTTATTGATGATTGCATTTAAAATCGCAATCTTAAACTGGTTGATTCAAGAGAATCAAATTATTCCAATCTTTTGTATGGATGATTTGTTTTCAGAATTAGATTATGAAAAAAGGAAGGCTGTACTCGCTTTACTGGATCCAAGTATTCAAGTATTGATTACAACCACTGATTTAAATTTTATAGAAACAAATAAAGACAAACGTATATTTAAAATACAAAAAGACGAAGGAGGAGTTATTTATGAATGAAAATGATAAAGTAATGCATTCATATACATCGTCAGATATTGAGGTTCTGGAAGGGTTAGAAGCCGTTAGAAAACGTCCTGGGATGTATATTGGTACTACTTCAGCCCGCGGTTTGCACCATTTAGTTTGGGAAATCGTTGATAACTCAATTGATGAGGCCCTTGCTGGTTATGCGGATGAAATTACAGTTAATATTTCAAAGGATAACGTTGTAGAAGTCATTGATAATGGTCGTGGTGTTCCGGTTGGAATTCATGAGAAGACTGGAAAATCAACTGCTGAAACAATTTATACTGTACTCCATGCTGGAGGTAAGTTTGGGGGCGGTGCTTATAAAGTATCGGGCGGACTTCACGGTGTTGGGGGTTCAGTTGTAAATGCATTGAGTGAATGGATGGAAGTTGAAGTTTATCGTGAAGGTCATAAGCACTTCTTAAGATTTGAAAATGGTGGCCAGGTTGCTGTACCCCTTGAAGTTGTGGGTGATACGGATAAAACTGGAACAACCATTCGTTTTATGGCTGATATTTTGGTTTTTAAAGAAGGCATTAACTATGTTCATGAAGCTTTAAGAGATCGTTTACGTCAATTGGCTTTCTTAAATAAAGGAATCAAGATTAACTTTAATGATAACCGCATCGATTCATCTGAAACCTTTTTGTATCATGGTGGATTAAAGGAATATGTTGCTTATATTAATAAAAATAAAGCACCCATTCATGAAGACATTCTTTATGGAGAAGGTGAAGAAGATGGTATTATCGTTGAGATTGCAGTGCAATATAATGATGGTTTTTCAACCGGATTATATTCTTTCTGTAATAACATAAATACCCAAGAAGGGGGAACCCATGAAGATGGTTTCCGTCTTGCTTTAAACCGTATCATTAACAATTATGCTAGAGATAAAGGCATGATCAAAAAAGAAGATGAGAACTTCCAAGGGGATGATGTTAGGGAAGGATTGACAGCTGTTTTATCTGTTAAACACCCTGATCCTCAATATGAAGGACAAACCAAAACAAAATTGGGGAACTCAGAGGTCCGTAAAGTTGTTTCTGGCGTCTTTGGCGAAATTTTCGAAAGATTCCTCATGGAACATCCAGATGATGCTAAAATCATTGTTAATAAGGCAATCGTAGCATCTAAGGCACGTGTTGCTGCTAAAAAAGCACGTGAACTTACAAGACGAAAAGGTGCACTTGAAATTTCTTCATTGCCAGGTAAACTCGCAGACTGTTCAAGTAGAAACGCTGAAGAATGTGAAGTATTTATAGTGGAGGGGGATTCCGCGGGTGGAACGGCAAAACAAGGTCGTGATTCTCGCATTCAAGCAATCTTACCCTTAAGAGGTAAAATTCTTAACGTTGAAAAAGCAAGACTCCATAGAATTTTTGATAATAACGAAATCCGTTCTATGTTAACAGCCTTTGGAACAGGTATTGCGGATGAAATGGATTTAAATAAACTCCGTTATCATAAGATCGTAATCATGACAGATGCTGACGTCGATGGAGCCCATATTAGAACTTTATTGTTAACGTTCTTCTATCGTTTCTTAAGACCTCTTATTGAAAATGGACATATTTACATTGCACAACCACCACTTTATAAAATATCGCGTGGTAATAAAATTGCCTACGCATATTCAGACGAAGAACTTGAAGAACAAAAAGCAGAATTTGGTGAAAGATCCACCATTCAACGTTATAAGGGTCTTGGGGAAATGAATGCCGATCAACTATGGGATACAACCATGGATCCAGAACAACGTATTTTAATTCAAGTAGAAATTGAAGATGCAATTACTGCGGATGAAATTTTCACTACCCTAATGGGTGATGAAGTAGAACCAAGACGTGATTTCATTTTAGACAATGCCCAGTTCGCAACGGACTTAGATTATTAGGAGGAAGCAATGGGAAATATTAAAACAGTAAATATTACAGAAGAAATGCGTAAATCCTTCCTTTCTTACTCCATGTCAGTTATTGTCTCACGTGCATTACCCGATGTAAGAGATGGCTTAAAACCCGTTCATAGAAGAATTCTATACTCCATGTTTGATTTGGGGATTACAGCAGACAAAGCTTATAAGAAATCAGCCCGTATTGTCGGGGATGTATTAGGTAAGTATCACCCTCATGGTGACTCTTCTGTTTATGATGCCATGGTTAGAATGGCTCAGGATTTCTCTTATCGTTATCCTTTAGTCGATGGACATGGTAACTTTGGTTCCATTGATGGAGATGGGGCTGCGGCCATGCGTTATACGGAAGCCCGTATGTCAAAACTCGCCATGGAAATTTTACGTGATATTCGTAAAGAAACCGTAGATTTTCAACTCAACTACTCTGAAGAAGAACAAGAACCGATTGTCATGCCTGCTAAGTTCCCCAACCTTTTGGTTAATGGAACTTCAGGTATTGCGGTAGGGATGGCTACCAATATTCCACCCCATAACTTACGTGAAGTCATCAATGCTTTAATTGCCTATATGGATAATCCAGAAATTACAGTTAAAGAAATTATGGACAACTATCTATTTGGTCCAGACTTCCCAACCGGTGCTTATATTATTGGTCGTGCCGGTATTAAATCAGCTTATGAAACAGGACGTGGATCCATTGTGATGCGTTCAAAAGTTGTAACTGAAGATATGGGTGGCGGTAAATTTAAAATCATCGTTAAAGAAATACCCTATTTGGTTAATAAAGCCCGAATGATTGAAAAAATTGCCAGTTTGGTGCGTGAAAAAGCGATTGAAGGTATTGTTGACTTAAGAGATGAATCCAATAGAGATGGAATTCGAATTGTTATTGAATTGAGAAGAGATGTGCAACCGGATGTCATTTTAAATCAACTTTATAGAATGACTGCTTTACAATCATCCTTTGGTGTAAACCTATTGGCACTTGTGAATAATGAACCCAAAAGGATGGGTGTTTTAGAAGTATTAGAACACTATATCGCCCACCAAGTTGAAATTATTACCCGTAGAACCCAATTCGATTTAGCCAGAGCAGAAAACAGATCACATATCTTAGAAGGGCTCTTAATTGCTCTTGATAATATTGATGAAATTATTCGTATTATTCGTGCTTCTCGTGATGATGCTGAAATCACCGCAAAATTTATAGACCGTTTTGGTTTAACAGAAAAACAATGTAAATCAATTTTAGATATGGCATTGCGAAGACTCTCAGGTCTTGAAAGAGAAAAACTCGAATCAGAATATAATGAACTTCAAATCTTAATTGCAGATTTAAAAGATATTCTTGCAAATTATGATCGTGTTTTGGATATTATTAAAGAAGAACTGACAGAAATTAATGAAAAATATGGGGACGAACGTCGTTCAGAAATCATTGAAGCAGATATCGATATGGATGATGAAGATTTAATCCCAGTTGAAGATATTGTTGTAGCAATGACCCATAACGGTTATATCAAACGGACATCCATTGAAGAATTCCAAGTCCAAAATAGAGGAGGACGGGGCGTTAAAGGAATGGCAACTTATGATGAAGACTTTGTTGATCAATTTGTAGCCATGTCCACACATGACCACCTACTCTGCTTTACCAATACAGGACGTGTCTTTAGAATTAGAGGATTCAATATCCCTAAAGCAAGCAGAACAGGTCGTGGTATTCCAATTGTAAACCTTGTCACACTCAATGAAAACGAAACAATCAATACTTTAGTTGCTGTAAGACAAGACAATACTGAAAGTAAGTATGCCTTCTTTGTTACAAAACAGGGAATTGTAAAACGTGTTGAACTTTCAGAATTTGAATCCATTCGTCAAACCGGAAAAATCGCCATTACTTTAAAAGAAGATGATGAGCTGATTGCGGTACGTGAAACAACCGGCGATAATGAAATATTAATCGCAGGTAAAAACGGAAAAGCTGTAAGATTCCATGAAAACGATGTTCGTGTCATGGGACGAAGTGCAAGTGGTGTTCGTGGATTCAATGTTGATGGATCTGAAGTCGTAGGGGTTGCCACTGACCGTGAAGGTGAATACGTATTGGCCATCACAGAAAAAGGTTATGGTAAGCGTACAAAGATTTCTGAGTACAGATTAACCAAACGGGGTGCCAAAGGTGTCATCACCATTAACATCACTGAGAAAAATGGAAACCTTGTTTCACTCAGAGCTGTGAACGGCAACGAGGAAGCCTTGATCATTACCAGTGATGGAACTGTCATCAGAATTAACGTTGAAGACGTCGGTGTCTATGGAAGAAATGCCATGGGCGTTCGCGTGATCAATGTCAGAGATGATAATTTTGTATCCTCTGTCGCAATCATGCGAGAAACAGAAGAAGATGCAGAAGAAATTGAAAATGACGAAAAATAAGGCATTATTTTAAAAGTTACAAAAACTAGCAAAAGGCCACTATTTAGTGGCTTTTTTGTTGGTTAAAAAATTTTTTATGGAACGCTCATTTGCAAAAATATTCGTATATAAAAGACCTAACTATATAATCTTCTTGTTATAAACAACGATTTTTTATATTTTTTCTTCAACGGTACTTGATACAGTTTAAAACAGAAAAAATCATGATAGTAATATTTAACCAATGCAAGTTGAGGATATTATTTTACAAGATTTCCACATAAAGAATACCATACTTTCTAACTTTGAATTGGTGAAGTGTTCTTCGTTTTTTGAAAAAATTAAAATTCAATCAAAGAAAACAGTCAAAAGATTATTCTTAAAACAAACTTAGTAAAATCGGTTACATTTTGTACAAAGTTTTTGAACTGATATAAATCTAAAGTATAATTGACACTAAAAGTTTTAAAGTTTATAATATATTCAAATCAGTGAAAGGGCCTAATATCATATTGTAATATCAGAGACATGTTGGATGGTGAGAAACATGATTATGATTGATAGTATTCCACCCTGGAGATTATCGGCAACAACCGTTATTTGTTTTAAGGAATGTTTCACGTGAAACATTTGAAGTAGGGTGGCACCACGAATCATTCGTCCCTAAATGGTGTTTTTTTATTTTCAAGGAGGAAAGTATGTTAGATATTACTTTATTTAGAGAAAACCCAAGTATTATTAAAGAAAATTTAAGGAAGAAGTTTCAAGATCATAAGATTCAAATGGTAGATGAAATTATTGAACTTGATACAGAATACCGCGCAACTAAAACAAGAGCCGATGAATTACGTGGCCAAAGAAATGCTTTGTCAAAACAAATTGGTCAACTCATGGGTCAAAAGAAACCTGAAGAAGCGGAAGTTGTTAAACAACAAGTTCAAGAACTTGCCAAAGAGTTGTTAGAAAACGAAGAAAAAGAAGGTCCACTCTTTGATAAGATTCAAGTGTTGGTTAAACAAATCCCAAATATTATTGCGGATGATGTTCCAATCGGTAAGGATGATTCAGAAAACGTAGAACTATACCGTGTTGGAGAAATTATTGAAAAAGACTTTGAAGTACCATACCATGTCGATATTATGGAATCTTTCGGTGGTATTGATTTGGAAAGTGCTCGAAAAACAAGCGGTCATGGTTTTTATTACCTTCAAAAAGATATTGCCAGACTTCACTCTGCTGTTACAGCATACGCAAGAGACTTTATGATTGATCGAGACTATGACTACGTGATTCCACCCTTTATGATTCGTGAAGCAGTCGTGAGTGGTGTTATGAGTTTTCAAGAAATGAATGACATGATGTATAAAATCGAAGGAGAAGATCTCTACCTCATTGGGACCAGTGAACACTCTATGATTGGTAAATACATTGATACCATTCTTGATGAAAAAGAATTGCCCCACAGATTGACTTCGTATTCACCTTGTTTTAGAAAAGAAGTGGGTGCCCACGGTATAGAAGAACGTGGTGTCTATAGAATTCACCAATTTGAGAAACAAGAAATGGTAATTGTCTGTAAGCCAGAAGAAAGTAAAGTCTTGTTTGAGGAACTGATTCAAAACTCAGTCGATTTCTTCAAGTCACTTGAAATTCCAATTAGAGTCTTGGAATCATGTTCAGGGGATTTGGCAGATTTAAAACACAAGGGTGTGGATATTGAAGCTTATTCACCCCGACAAAAAACCTTCTTTGAGGTGGGTAGTTGTTCAAACTTAACCGATGCCCAAGCACGCAGATTGAAAATTCGTGTGAATACAGAAGCAGGTCGTGTATATGCACATACTCTAAACAATACAGTTGTGGCACCGCCTCGTATGTTGATTGCGTTTTTAGAAAACAATCTACAAGCGGATGGAGCGGTTCATATTCCAGAACCCTTAAGACCTTATATGGGATTCAAAGAAAAAATAGAAAAGATTAAATAGTATATAAAAAGAGTGCAGAAATTATCTGTACTCTTTTTTCAAGTGTTCTTTAATTTTAAGATGAACAGCGCCTGAGTTATTGGTGCCTATGACACCATAAGCCGCTTTTTTAATATCATCTGGAGCATTCTCTACAGCATAGCCATACTTTGCCAGCTTAATCATTTCCAAGTCATTATAGTAATCCCCAAAAGCAACCACTTCATCACGATTGATATGATACATATCCATAATTTTTTGTAGGGCAACGGCTTTTGATATACCAACATTCATCACATCAATCCAGACAGAACCGGCCTCAACACCATAAACGTTATCACTGAGTTTGTTTTCAACATGATTCAAATAGTTTTCATGACTGTGGGTGGGACTGAGTGTCGTAATCTTGATGACATCTTTAGTATAATCCATAATATCATCTACAATTTTGATTTGGTTATAGTATTCATATAAAAAGTCATGGTGACTGTCATGAACACTATCTACATAAGACATTGTTGGTGTGATGACTACTATCGTAGCATCTTTCATTTTTCTGAATTTAGTAATGGTATCAACCACATCTGCTTCTTTAATACTATTAATATATATGATCTCTTCTTTATGATAAAGAATGGCACCGTTGTCCGATATAAAGCTGATATCACCTTTTACATCTTGGTATTTATATTGTAAGTTTGTTAAAGTGCGTCCACTCGCAGCAATAAACATACTTCCTGATGCGTTTATTTCATCGATAAGATCTTGAACATTTTCAGGTAGTTGTGAGTTGTCATCTAAAAATGTATGATCCATATCTGTAGCAAATATTTTAATCATAATTACCTCCTGGATTCATTATAATGTTTCACGTGAAACATTGCAAAGAAATCAATAATTATGTATAATAGACATTGCCACTACAACATTATCTTAATAATCAGGTCAGGGTAGGAATACAGCAGCCTTACTTAAGCTCTATTGTGTGTAGTGGTCTTTTTTATAGGAGAATCGATATGGAACAATACATGAGAATTGCTTTAGAAGAAGCAAAAAAAGCCTATGCGATTGACGAAGTACCTGTGGGTGCAGTTATTGTATACCAAGATGAAGTAATCGCAAAAGCGCACAACCTAAGAGAAACAAATCAATCCTCTTTATCACATGCCGAAAACTTAGTCATCGATATCGCAAATAAAAAGCTAAAAACATGGCAACTCAATGAATGTACTTTGTATGTAACATTAGAGCCTTGTGTCATGTGTGCGGGTTCCATTATGAGTTCTAGAATTAAGAAGGTAGTCTTTGGCGCTTATGATGAAAAAGGCGGTGCATTTGGTTCTATCGCCAATTTAAACGATATTAAAGCACTCAATCATCATGTAGAGATACAAGGTGGCGTTTTAGAAAAAGAATGTGCCAATTTAATGACAGAATTTTTTAAAGAAAAAAGAAAACAACAAATAAAAATTAGAGAAGTAAATGATACATCCCAATTTGAACAATTGAAGAAACTACGTTATGAAGTGTTCGTGAACGAACAAAAAGTAGATCCAAATCTTGAGTATGATGAATACGATATATTGAATAGAAACGATGTCGTCCACGTCGTAGCATTAAAAGAAGATAGTGTCGTAGGTGGACTGAGACTTTTGAAGAAAGATAATATTATTAAGGTAGGTCGTGTTGTGGTTGATAAGACCTATCGTAAGCATAAAATAGGTTCCAAACTGATGGCTTATGCTGAGCGTTATGCGTTCAACAATGGCTTTGATGAATTGCAGTTGGGTGCCCAGGTAACAGCGATACCATTCTATGAATCATGTGGCTATAAGGCTTATGGCACAGTGTTTCTAGATGCAGGAATTGACCATATCATGATGAAGAAAACCAGGTAATCATAAAGATGCCTGGTTTTTACATTAATGACTTAAAGATTGTGTCTGGTTTAATTAATTAAATTTAAGAAGATATATATAGGTTATTATAATAACAAAACTAAGCGTTGGGAATTACCTCAACCAACTCGGCATGTACAATCAAACGTTCTGGACGCGTCCAAGAAGGATATTGACATGTGATTAAGGTTAAGGT
>CANRNG010000025.1 GCA_947631935.1 uncultured Erysipelothrix sp. | reverse complement strand
ATGAACCAACAAAATCTTTCCAATGCCCTTCAGTTCCCAAATGGAACACATATAATGGGAACAGATGATTTGGGACGGGATGTTTTCAGTCGTATTATTTATGGGACCCGAATTTCTCTTACGATTGGTGTTTCAGCTGTTATATTCTCGCTCACCATTGGGGGAATGATGGGTTTGTTGGCTGGATATTTTAAAGGATGGGTGGATACCATCATCATGCGTGTATGTGATATCTTATTATCCATTCCTTCAATTTTATTGGCCATTGCGATTGTGGCGTCATGGGGTTCTAGTTTAACCAACTTGATTGTTGCGATTGGGATTGCCAGTATTCCTATTTTTGCCAGAATTATTCGTTCAGGTGTGCTTTCAGTTTCAGAAAAACAATTTATTGAAGCCAGTAATGCATTGGGGGCCAATGATTTTAGAATTATCTTTAAGCACATTCTTCCCAATATTATATCGCCCATCATTGTTCAATCCTCACTTGGAATTGCGACCGCAATTCTATCTGCTGCGGGACTTGGGTTTATTGGATTGGGTGTAGAAGCATCGGTTGCAGAATGGGGCACCATGCTCAACTTTGGTCGTGGTTATATTAGAACCCATGCTTATCTAACTATTTTCCCTGGACTCAGTATCATGTTAACCATTCTGTCTTTTAACCTTTTGGGTGATGGAATTCGTGATGCGGTTGATCCTAAGATGAGAGAGAGGTAATTTGATATGTCAACATTATTAAGTATAAAAAACTTACAAAAATACTTCCCAATCAAAAAACAAAATATTTTTCAAAGAACTCAAGAATACGTTAAAGCCAATAAAGATATCTCAGTGGATATTTTAAAAGGTGAGACACTGGGGATTGTGGGGGAAAGTGGTTGTGGTAAGTCTACCTTTGGTCGTACCATTATCCAACTCCAAAGACAAACCGGTGGTACCACCCTTTACTATGGGGATACCATCGAGAATTTTATGCCTAAGTATGTCCAAAAAGTATATGCAGATCTACCAAAAACTTCTGATATGTATGATGCGGACCAAAAAGAAATTGTACGTTTGGAAGCAGAACTAGAATCTTTAAAAGGTGAAGTTAAAGAAAAAGCTTTTGAAGTCTTACGTCTTAAGAAGATTGATTTTGACAACACCTATGGCAATACTTTGCGACTTGTTGGGGGATTGGTTGCCCATCCTGATTTAAACCTTGTATCCAATATCTTGGTTAAAAGATATGAAGCAGCTTCTTATGTCGCAAAACTTAAAAGAGATTTAAAATTTGAAAAAGATCGTAAAGAAATGAATCCGAAATATGATGACGCTAAAATTAAAGAAATTGAAGTAAAACTTGTTGATGCTGAGGTGAAACTCAAAGCCATTGGTCAAGAAATTAAAGCCATTAAGGAAACCATCAAAGACGATGATAAGTTTGTTAAGTATGAGGATTATCGAGATTACGGCATTGATTTGGCCAGCCTTACGAAAAAGGAAACACAAATTCTGCGTAAAGATCTTCAAATCATCTTCCAGGATCCTTATTCCTCTTTGGATCCAAGATTGTCGGTGGGGGAGATTATTGGAGAAGGGCTTTTAATTCATAAGTTTTTTAAGAGTAAAAACGATCCAGGGTATCAAGAATATATACTTGATATTATGGAAAAGTGTGGTTTAGATAAGGAATATATTCATCGTTATCCGCACCAATTTTCCGGGGGACAACGCCAAAGAATTGGGATTGCCAGAGCTTTAGCTTTAAGACCTAAGTTTATTGTTTGTGATGAAGCGGTGAGTGCCTTGGATGTTTCCATTCAATCTCAAATTATTAATTTGCTTCAAGATTTGAAGGAAAAGCATAATTTAACTTACCTATTCATTACCCATGATCTTGGGGTCGTACGTTATATCTCAGACCGAATTGCAGTTATGTATTTTGGAAATGTGGTTGAGATTGCGCCGGCGCAAGAAATATTTGAAAACCCGCAACATCCCTACACCAAACAACTCTTAAATGCGATTCCAACCATGGATGAAGCCCTTGAGACCTCTTGGGATGTGGATGCGCTTTATGAAGATTTTGATTTTGCGCTTCATTTAAAAGGAGAAAAAGATCCAGATTGGGTTGAGGTCTCTAAAGATCACTTTGTTTCAGCACGATTGAAGAATCGTGATGCCTACTATGCCAAGAAAGGAGTTTTATCATGAGTTTATTAGAAATTAACAATTTACATACTTATTTTGAGACCCGGCGGGGTGTAGTGAAGGCTGTAGATGGTGTGAGTTTTAAACTTGAAGCCGGGAAGACCCTTGGCATCGTGGGGGAAAGTGGTTCAGGTAAAAGTCAAACAGCCATGAGTATCTTACAACTTTTCCAAAAAAATCAACGCATTGTTGAAGGGAGCATTACCTTTGATGGTAAGGTTTTATCAGAAATGCCAAAGAAGGAATTGTTTAAGGTACGTGGCAATGATATTTCTATGATTTTTCAAGAACCCATGACGTCTTTAAATCCCGTATTTACAGTTAAAAATCAATTGGTTGAAGCTTTGATGCTACACCAAGATTTAGATCGTAAACAAGCTGGAAAGCGGGCTAAAGAACTATTGGAGGCCGTTAAAATTCCCAATCCTGATCGTGTACTCAAACAGTATCCGTTTCAATTGTCAGGGGGAATGAGTCAGCGTGTCATGATTGCGATGGCTTTGGCATGTGATCCCAAGTTATTGATTGCGGATGAACCAACGACGGCTTTGGATGTGATCATTCAAGCTGAAATTTTAAAACTGATGAATGAATTGAAGGATAAATTTGAAACCAGTATTCTCTTTATTACCCATGATTTGGGGGTTATCTCTAAGATGGCCGATGATGTTATTGTTATGCATGGGGGTAAGATTGTTGAAAGTGGACCCATTAAGTCTATTTTTAAAAATGCAACCCACCCTTATACCAAGCGGTTGATGGCTGCATTTCTTAAAACAGATATCCGTCAACACCAACAAAATGGAGGTTTGGATTTCTTTGTTGCTGAAAATGATAGATTTGATTTCTATAATTTTAAGCATGATAATAAAGCAGATGACGATTGGGTCCAAGTGGGGGACGATCATTTCGTAGCTGCAAGGTTACTTTAGAAAAAAAAGAAGGCTGCCAATTGGCAGCTTTCTTAGTGATTTGATTTCTTAAGTTCTTCGTAAATTTTTTCTAATAATAAGACTTCATCTGAAGGGGGTGTGGGTTCTTCCACTGCTTCTTCAATTGATTCTGTTCGCTTTAATTTGTTGATAGCTTTAATAAACATAAAGATAATCAAAGCAATAATTAGAAAAGAAATGATGGTATCAATGAAGCTACCATATCTAAAGACGACGGCTTCTTTAATTGTTTCACCATTCACAATAACGGCTTCTCTTAAAGTATATTCTAGGGTTTCTAAATTAGAGGTGTTGGCAATCAAACTGATGATGGGTGTGATAATGTCGGTTACCAATGAAGTAACGATGGCAGTAAATGCGCCCCCAATCACAACCCCAATGGCCATATCAAATACATTTCCTTTTAATGCGAATTCTTTAAATTCACTGATAAATTTTTTCATATAATTTCCTTCCTTTATCGATATATGTATAGTTTAATGAAGTCGTTTAATATAGTCAATCTTTCTAATGTTAATTTTTTATTTGAAATTTTAGTGAAACACTTGATTAATTTATGAAATCGTTTACAATTATATTATAACAAAGAGGTGATGTATATGACTCGAGTTCTCATTGGCATTGACGTTGTTGTCGTTGGTGCGCATCACTGTGATTTTTTAAAACAAAGATAGGCTCTGCTTTTTTGAAAAGCGCCTGTCTTTTTTTATACTTTTATGTTTGATAGGAGGTATGTGATATGGATCAAACAAACAAGTTATTCTTCGATGCCTGTGCGCATGGTGATTTGCCACTTGTCCAAAATGCATTGGATCAAGGTGCCGATGTCAATGTGGTGAATAAGGAAAACCGTAGCGGGCTGATGCGCGCTTCAAAGCGGGGGCATTTGGAAGTGGTTTCCTATATTTTAGATAAGGGTGCAGATGCATCACTATTGGATATATTTGGTAAGGATGCATTGATGTCAGCAGCCAAGAAAGGTCACTTAGAAATTGTTGACTTATTGATTAAACATGGCGCCAATGTTAATTTACAAGACGGTCGTGGTAGATCTGCCTTAATGCGTGCTTCATTCTTAGGTCAAACGGATGTGGTTGAAAGATTGATTGAAGAAAACGCGGACGTAAATCTTCAAGATGAACTTGGAAGAACTGCATTGATGGAAGCTGCACTTGCGTTTAGAAGTGACGTTATTAAGATTTTGGTTGAAAATGGAGCCGATGTGAATGCGAAAGATCACAATGGCTGTACAGCCTTAATGCGCGCAAGTTATTCAGGATTCGAAGATTTAATTGTTTACTTATTAGACCACGGTGCTGATAAAACAATTGAAGATAATGAAGGAAATTTAGCCATTCATTATGTGCGTCAACATAGCTTTGAAGCTTTAAAACATCATTTCAAGGTATAATTTGGAGGAAAGAACATGACAATGAAAGATTATTTATCCCAGGATGTCCGAAATGTTGTCTTATTGGGACATGCTGGTAGTGGTAAGTCAGCGCTGATTCAAGCGTTTCTATTAAAAACAGGTAAAATTCATCGGGTTGTTAGTGCGGATAGCGGTCAATCCGCTGTCGATTTTGAGCCCCAAGAAATTTCAAGAGGACAATCCATCTACATGTCCTTGCTTCCAGTTGAGTGGGAGAATCGTAAGATTAACTTTATTGATACTCCCGGTTATTTGGATTTTGTATCTGAGGCGATTGCGGGCTATTCAGTTGCAGACAATGCTGTGATTGTAGTGGACGCAAAAGAGGGTGTTGATATTGGAACCCGTACTGCATTCTCTTGGGTAAAACGTGATAATAAACCCACCATTTTCTTTGTGAATAAGATGGATGAACCAGAAGTTTCATTTCACAAAACGTATGATGCTTTAAGAGAAGAGTTTGGAAACTCAGTTATTGCATTTGAGATTCCGATTCGAGAAGACGGCAATGTTATTGGTAGTATCAATTTACTTTCGAAGAAAGTTTGGTACTATGGAAAACCTGAAACACCCCATGATGTGCCAGAGGCTTACGAAGCATTGGTGTCTCGCCATTGGGAAGAAATTTGTGAAGCCGTCGCAATGACGGATGATACCCTAATGGAACGTTACTTTGAGAATGGTGATTTGAGTGATGAAGAAGTCCTAAAAGGCGTTGGCATCGGTGTTAGAACGGGTGATATCCGTCCTGTTTACTGTGGTAGTGCCATCAATTCCGTCGGAATTCGACGTTTGCTTGATTTAATTACCGAATATCTTCCTACTTATGGTGAAAAAGAAACCATTGAAGCAATCAATCACTTGGGAGACCCTTTAACATTAAAAACCAATGAAGATGAGCATTTCAGTGCTCAAATCTTTAAAACAATCGTGGACCCATTTGTCGGTAAGATTTCATATTTAAAAGTCATGTCTGGCATTTTAAATTCAGATTCAACAGTCTACAATGAAAGAATCCGTGAAAACGAACGTATTTCAGCTGTTTATTCGATTTCTGGAAAACATCAATTGGGTGTGGGTAAACTCTTTACCGGAGACATTGGTGCTGTTACCAAACTGCAGGGAACGAAAACTTTTGATACCTTAAGCACCAAGGATTATCCAATTATTTTCCCCAAACCAGAATTACCACAAGCTGCTTTGGGAATGGCAATTTGGCCTTTAACGAAAAAAGATGAAGACAAAATGTCGACATCCATATCTCGAATTATTGAAGAAGAAATTTCTGCCTACACAGAGAATAATCCTGAAACAAAGGAACTTATTTTATATGGCTTGGGTGATCAACACTTAACCATCATGACGACGAAACTGAAAGATAAATATAATGTTGATGTTGAAATGACAGTTCCTGAAATTGCATATCGTGAAACCATTCGTAAAAAAGTGGTAGGGGAAGGACGTCATAAGAAACAATCTGGAGGGGCTGGGCAATTTGGTCATGTCTATGTTGAATTTGAACCTTACGATACCGATGACATGGTCTTTGAGACGCGTGTTGTTGGGGGTTCTGTTCCTAAAGTATACTTCAGTGCTGTTGAAGAAGGCATTCGTGAAGCCATGCAAAAGGGTGTCCTGGCTGGATATAAAGTTGTGGGAGTTAAAGCAACCTTATTTGATGGTAAGTACCATGAAGTGGACTCCAAGGAAATTGCCTTTAAACAAGCAGGACGTCTTGCTTATTTAGATGGCGTTCCAAAAGCTACGCCCATCATTCTTGAACCCATTGTTGAAATAAAAGTAACCTGTTCTGACACCCATACGGGAGCAGTCATTGGTGACTTAAACAAACGTCGGGGTCTTATTATGGGAATGGATGCACTTGAAGGTGGACATCAGTTGATTACTGCTGAAGTACCGATGGTTGAAGTGGGACGCTACTTATCTGACTTAAGAAGTATCACCCAAGGTCGTGCAACCTATACCCAAAAGTTCTTGCGTTATGATCCTGCACCCGATAACATTGCTCAAAACGTTATCGCAAGACGCAAAGAAGAAAAAGAAGCTTAATACTGAAAAGGACCTTTGAGTCCTTTTTTCGTGAAAGTGATACATTATTTTGATATAATACCTTTGGAAAGGAAGTCGCTATGAAAAAATTAATGACTTTAATCCTTTTAGCCCTTGTGCTTGTAGGATGTAATCAAACAGATACAGAAACAGAATTGGATTCTGTTAAATTTAAAAAAGAATATGAAGCCTTAAATGGCACCATGAATGATGCGGGTGTTGAATACCTGACTGTTGAAATACCTGAAGCCAATCGACTTGTTTATGCCACAGAAGAAGAAATCATCGAAATATTCGAAGGAGGCAGTGGCGTCATCTTTTTTGGATTTCCAGAATGTCCTTGGTGTAGAAGCGCAATCAACGTGATGAATGAAGCAGCCAAAGAAGCTTCTTTGGGTCGCATTCATTATGTAAATGTACTTGAGATGCGTGATGCAAAATCTTTAAATTCTAATGGAGAGATTGTAGTGGATGAAGCTGGATCTGATTTCTACTATAAATTATTGGAATATCTGGGTGACAGTGCACCTGTCTATCCAGGACTTGATTCAGAAGATGAACGTCGTATTTTAGTACCTTTGGTGGTCTCAGTAACTTACGGAGAGATTGCGGATGTTCATATGGGAACTTTAGACAGTCACACAGATCCTTATGTGCCTTTAACAGATGCACAAGTTGAGGAACTTAAAAATATTTATAAAGATGGGTTTTCTGCTGTGAGTGCATGTACCATTGAGGTTGCTTGTTAATTAATAAATAACGATTAGACACTTAAATTTGAAGTGGGTCTTATAGGGTAAGACAACTTTCAATTTAAGTGTTTTTTAGATAAGAGATATCCCGATGTCTTTATTATCTGCTAATTGGTAAAGTTATTTACTTTTATTTGTATATTAAATCAGTGTAAAATAAATGTAAGCAGTTAACTAATTTTTTTAATTATTTTTATTGTCAATTTAAAAATATAGGAGTAGACTAGGGAAGGTGATTGAGATGGATGAACTTTTTCAGAAAATTCTAAATAAGAATGAGACACAAATGTCAGACTTAAAATCTAAGCAGGATTCTTACAAAAAAGATAAGGAAAATATTGCACAGGCGATTCAAGAGCTTGAGTCAAAAATTGAGGCTGAAACCCAAGTTAAGATTGAAGCTTTAAAAGAAGCGCATCAACAGTCTTTAGATGCATTGGCCCAATCTTTTAGTGATAAAGAAGCCGAACTAGTGGATTTGATAAAGAATCAATTTGAAGCCGAAGTAATTTCAAGAAAAGAAGCAATTCTTTCTGAGATTACACAAGATGCATAACACTGCTTTAAATACAAAATTAATTGCGATGGCAGCCAAACTTATCGATGATATAGAGTTTGAAGAGCTTGCCACCATTTTGAGTGTGCACGAAGTTGCAGAACATTTAAACGAAGCCACGCGGTATAAAGCTTTACTCGATAATATTGATGTATCGCATACCAATCGTTTGGATTTGGAAAATAAGATAAGAAAAATAATTTATTTAGATTTGGATAAGATTAAAAGATATATGCATGCGCCTTTTGAATTAATTGATAAGATTCAAGAAGTGGATGCCTTGATTGTGATGCTTTATGCACGGAATAATTTAACAGATGCACTTACATCGGTCACATGGATCGATGATTTATTGCGTGCTGATTCGGAAGTATTTACGCGTAAACTGAAGGAAAAGGGTTATGGTTTTATCCTGGATAACCTAGATGATTTGCTGTATACCGAGGTTCTATTAAAAGGATTCATTGTTGATATTTCTAATAAAGCAGGTCCAGAACTTTCTAATTTGATCAAAAAGGAAATGACATTATTATTACTTACCTTTATTTATCGGACTAAAAAATTTTTTCCTGATGTAGATCTAAATTCTTTTAATCCATTGATAGAAAGACTCGATGTGAAACGTTATTTGAATTGGATTGAATCCGGAAATTCTGCAGAGCTCTATGATATTTTGGGTTTCGATATCAGTAAAGATGTTCCCATTGAACGTTTTATACTGGGAAACCTAAAGTCTATCTATCTCAAGCAATTAAGATACAGTGATGACACACGTGTTAAATTGTATTGTTATATGCAGCTTGTATCTTTGGAAATAAAAAATATTATTGATGTCATTGAAGGGGTACGCTATGAAGTTGGGCCCAAGAGAATTATTGAATTGTTAATTAAGGAGGAAAATTATGGCAATTGATACCATGCGTTTGGTTCGTATTGAAACGCAATATGAACATGTATTTCCGCTTTTAAAAATCATTTACCAATCTACCGGATTTCATCCCGAACTCTCGAGTAAAATTGTAACTGATGACAATGGCGGTTTGGTTTATCCCAGTGAAAAAATATATGAGAGTTTCTTCCAACGTCTTGAGAAATTATCAAAAGATTTGAATCTAACCTTTACCCCAGAAACAAGTCAACCTTATACAAAAGATGAAATTGAACAGGCAATCTCAAAGATTGAACTCTTGATTCAAAAACATTATGACCCCATGGTTGAAAGAACCTTGGAGGAAGATGATAAGTTGGCCATTCATAAACTTCATGAATACCCTGTGGACAAGGCGAAGGATGGATACATTGCCTTGAGATTTGGGAAACTATCTAACGCAAAAGCAGCGAGACTTTATATGCATAAAGATGAACCCTTTATCTTCACAAGGCTTCATAACACCAAACGTAATACGTGGATTGTGGCAGTTTCTCATAAGGATGATGCAGCCATTTTAGATAAAATATTAGATGACGTTGAATTTGTGGATGTTGAAATGCCTTCAATTCTTAAAGAGAATGTGGATGATATGACCCATACATTATTGGATGATATTTATGGCTATGTTTATCAAATGACCAAAGTTGAAAGTGCATTAAAGTATGTTTCTGTTTTTAATCGCAAAGCGGTTATAACGGGCTTTATATCAGAAAATGATGTGGACGATTTTAAAGCTATATTTGACGGTAGATTTAAATTCAATGATTTTCCGGCTGAAAGTGAGGAAAACTTGATGCCTCCCACAAAACTCACCAACCATTGGTTTTATAAGCCATTTAAAATGTTTGTACAGATGTATGGCTTGCCTAAGTATGGGAGCTTTGATCCCACACCTTTCTTTGCGATAACCTATAGTTTACTTTTTGGAATTATGTTTGGTGATGTAGGGCAGGGGTTGGTATTGCTTCTATTGGGTATCTACATGTCAAAAAAATCAGATTTAGGGGGTGTTCTGGTTAGAATTTCATTCTTCTCAATGTTTTTCGGCTTTCTTTATGGATCATTCTTTGGCAATGAAACCTTGCTGGAACCACTTCTACATCCATTGGGGTTACCCATTCATGTCGCAGAGAGCAGTTTTACCATGACACTTTTGATTTCAGCAGTGATTTTGGGTGTCATATTAATTTTAAGTTCAATGGGTATTAATATATTTTTGGGCTTAAAAGAAAAGAATCTAAAACGTGCAATCTTTAATCAAAATGGTTTGGCAGGCTTTGTGTTATATGGCTATATCATGGTGGGGCTTGGACTGAGTTTTATGGGGGTTAAGATATTCAATCCCGTATTGATGATACTCTGTATTGGATTACCCTTAATGATGATTTTATTCACTGAACCACTCACCCATCTGGTGGAAAAGGTTTCTGTTAAACCCAAAGCGGGCTGGGGCTCGTATATGACTGAAAGTATATTTGAACTCTTAGAAGTAGGCTTGAGTTTTGTGGCGAATACCATGAGCTTTCTAAGGGTAGGGGGCTTTGTATTAAGTCACGCTGGTATGATGGCAGTTGTGATGACTTTGATGGATATGTCGGGGTCAGGAAGTATCGTGGTGCTTATTTTCGGTAATGCGCTGGTAATTGCACTTGAAGGTTTGATTGTGGGGATTCAAACCCTGCGTTTGGAATATTATGAAATGTTCTCTCGCTACTATGAAGGTGGCGGCAAAAAATTTAAAACACTTTAAAAAAGGAGATGATGAAAATGTCATTATTAGAATTTATTTTACCCCTTGTATTGTTGGTGATTGTTTGTATCCCTTTAATGATAAAAAAAGGAACGGTTAAATCCCGTATGATTACGCACATTTGCTTGTTTTTTGGTGCCTTTGGCTTGGTCTTGCTTTTAGGTGGTACAGTTATGGCGGAAGATGTGGTGAGTGATCCTTTTCAAGGATCTCTAGCTCAAGGTATGGCCTACTTATCCGCTGCCTTGGCAGTCAGTTCCAGTGCTTTGGGTGCGGGTTTTGCGGTAGCTAAAGCAGCACCTGCTGCTATTGGTGCAATCAGTGAAAATGAAGAAAACTTTGGGAAAGCCATGATTTTCGTAGCACTTGCTGAAGGGGTTGCGATTTATGGACTCTTAATTGCCATCCTCATTATTAATAAACTTTGAAAATTTATCTTATCAGCGATAATACGGATACCCTCATGGGACTTCGCTTAGCAGGCATCGATGGCAGTGTTGTAGAAGACTTTGAGACGTATCAAACTTGTATGAACGCACTTTTAGAAGACGATGAAATAGGCTTGATCTTATTGACGACGAAAGTTATTGATATGGATCGTGAATATTTAATGGAACTCAAACAGAACCTTGACACCAAATTGATTGTAGAAATATCAGATAGACATAAGTCATTTGAAGTTCAAGATATGATTGAGAAAACACTGAAACAGATTATAGGGGATGTGGTTTAATTGGCGAACGAAAAATTTGAAGCGACGCAATTGATTATGAATAAAATTGATAAATCAGCACAATTTGAAATGGATGCACTGGATGATAAATATCTACAAGAAACAACCTCTATTCTCAGTGAGAAAGAAGCTTTATTGAGACAAGAACAAACTTCTTTAATTGATGAAACAAAAAGAAAACTAAATCAAGAATGGACTAAAGAGAAATCCACGACTGATTTAAAACTTAAGAAAAGAAGGCTTGCTGTCATTGTAGATTTATATGACGCTTTTAATCAGGAATTAGAAGATGCTTTAAACGCGTACCGCAGTACACCTGAATATAAAGCATATATTCTTGATAAAATAAGTGGTATTTCAAATGTTGAAAAAATATTATTGGATATCAATGATAAGGCATTGAACATTGAAGGTGCAACCTATATTGACATGCCCTTGGGTGGCGTTATTATTGAAACCAGTCGTACTGTTTATGATGATTCCTTTAAAAAGAAACTCTCTGATCGTTTGAAATCTCTACAAAAAGAAGTGGATATTGGAGGTAGTTTGTATGAGTAAAATTGCGGGAATTAATGGTCCGATTTTACGTTCTAAGGAAGTGGATAATTTCTTAATGTCTGAAATGGTTTGGGTTTCCAAATCAAAGATATTGGGTGAAGTCATTGGGATTGATAAAGACTATGCAACCATTCAAGTCTATGAATCAACAACGAACTTAAAAGTTGGGGATGAAATTCAACATACCCAAAGTCCACTTTCAGTCAGACTTGGACCGGGTTTATTGGGCAATATTTTTGATGGTATTGGTCGTCCCTTGCTCAATTTAAAGTCAACCTACGGATCTTTTCTTGATGTGGGACAAAATATTGATCCCACTACTTTGGAATATGCTTTTGATTTAGATTTGGTAGTTGCATCCGGTGAAAATGTTAAGTATGGTCAAGTCATCGCAACATTCAAAGAAACACAAGCCATCACCCACAAACTCTTGGCTCAAAAAGAGGGTATTTTAACTTGGGTAAAAACAAAAAAACTCAACTTGATAGAAACAGCTTATGAAATCGACGAAGAACCTTTTGGTTTGTCTATAAATTATCCTGTTCGACATGAACGTAGGGTTTCTAAAAAACTTGAATCTAAAGAACCGCTAATTACGGGTCAACGGGTTATTGATACCATGTTCCCCATCCTTAAGGGAGGGGCAGCTGCCATTCCAGGGGGTTTTGGTGCTGGTAAAACAATGCTCCAACACCAATTAGCGAAATACTGTGATGCAGATATTATTGTTTATGTTGGGTGTGGTGAACGGGGAAACGAAATGGCACAAGTGTTGCAGGAATTTTCCGAACTTGTGGATCCTAAAACTGGAAAGAGTTTATTGGATCGAACCATTCTTATCGCAAACACTTCTAATATGCCCGTTGCAGCACGTGAAGCATCCATCTATACCGGTATTACTTATGCTGAGTATTATCGTGATATGGGTTATCATGTGGCTTTGATGGCAGATTCAACCTCAAGATGGGCTGAGGCTTTAAGGGAACTTTCGGGTCGTTTGGAAGAAATGCCTGCTGAAGAAGGTTTTCCTGCTTATCTTGCTTCAAGATTGGCTCAGTTTTATGAACGTGCAAGCTATGTAGAGACCCTTGGGGGCAGTGTTGGATCCATATCAATTGTGGGTGCCATTTCACCTCAAGGTGCAGATTTCTCTGAACCTGTAACCCAAAATACCCAAAGATATATAGGATGTTTCTGGGCTTTGGATAAAAATCTATCCTATATTCGCCATTTCCCATCTGTTAACTATCAAAATTCTTATTCTGAGTATACCCAAGATTTAGCTGTGTGGTATACAGAAAATGTGAGTGTTGATTTTATGAAACATCGTCAACGTTTTCTTTCGTTATTGAACGAAGAAACACAACTCATGGAGATTGTAAAACTCATTGGTGAAGATATTCTGGCGGACAAGCAACGTTTAATACTCCAAATGGGTCGTTTAATCCGAGTAGGATTTCTCCAACAAAATGCCTTTCATTCGTTGGATGCGAATGTATCACTGAATAAACAAGATAAAATGATGGCATTGTTTCTATACTTATACGATACATGTTTAGAAAAGATTGAATCAAAGTATCCGATTCGTGCTATTTTAAATACCCATCTCTTTGATGATTTAATTTTACTTAAAAACACACTGAGTGAAGATTTAACTGAAATTGAAATGATGAAACAACGTATTGATGAGAAACTATCAAAACTAGATTAGGAGGCACAATATGTCTATTTATATAAAAGGATTGGCACAAATTTCAGGGCCTTTAATTGCTTTAGAAAACATCGAAAATGCCCATTATGATGAACTGGTAGAAGTAGTTGGAAATGACAATGCTTTGCGTTATGGTCGTGTCATTGAAATGTTGGATGATAAGGTTTTGGTCCAAATGTTTGACAAAACTGAAGGCTTGAATCTTCGCGAGACGAAAACCCATTTTACAGGGAAACCCATTGAGTTGGGTGTTTCTGAAGCACTTTTGGGTAGAACTTTTAATGGATTGGGACAACCCATTGATGGTTTGGGAGAAGTATGGGTCGAGAAAACAGTGGATATTAATGGTCGTGTCATCAATCCTGTTGCACGTATTTATCCTAAAGATTTTATCAATACCGGTATTTCATCCATCGATGGCTTAAACACCTTAATTAGAGGCCAAAAACTACCTATCTTTTCTGGTTCTGGTTTACCTCATAATCAATTGGCAGCTCAGATCATCAAACAAGCTAAAATATTGAAGGACAAGGACAGTTCATTTGCGATTGTTTTTGCGGCAATGGGAATTAAAAATGATGTGGCCGATTTCTTTAAAAAGGCTTTTGAAGAGGCTGGGGTTATGAATCATGTTTCTATGTTTTTAAATTTGGCTAAAGACCCCATCATTGAGAGAATATTAACGCCTCGATTTGCGCTTTCTGCAGCTGAGTATCTTGCGTTTGAAAAAAACCATCATATCTTGGTTGTAATGAGTGATATGACTGCTTATTGTGAAGCTTTACGAGAGTTTTCCAGCTCAAAAGAGGAAATTCCGGGAAGAAAAGGCTATCCAGGATATTTGTATTCTGATTTGAGTAGTTTATATGAAAGAGCAGGATGTGTTGAGGGGAGTTCGGGTAGTTTAACGCAAATCCCAATCCTCACCATGCCCAATGATGATATATCCCATCCAATTCCTGACAGTACTGGTTATATCACAGAAGGTCAAATTGTCTTAGATCGAAATCTCCACCAACAAGGTGTCTTTCCACCGATTGCAGTTTTACCCTCCTTATCTCGTTTGATGAAGGATGGTATTGGGAAAGGGTTGACGCGTAGTGACCATCAAGATGTGGCTTCGCAGCTCTTTGCTTCTTATGCAAAGGTCATGGATGTAAGAAATCTTGCCGCTGTAATTGGTGCAGATGAATTGTCGGCGCAAGATAAATTCTATTTGGACTTTGGTAGATATTTTGAGTTTATTTTTGTAAATCAAGCAAATGAAGATCGCAATATTGAAGAAACGTTGGATTTGTCATGGAGATTGATATCACTGTTGCCTGAATATGCTTTGGATCGCTTGGATACTTCACTTAAAGTGCAGTATTACGACCCTGAAGGAGCTAAGTCATATTTTAAATCTCATTATCCTGAGATTTATAAAGGAGCATAAGGCTTATGTTGATGACAAAGGGAAATTTATTGAACGCAAAGAGTTCATTGAAACTTGCGAAAATGGGTTATGAACTTATGGACCGCAAACATATCATTTTGATGCGTGAATTGAGCGAAATGTTGGAAGATGCCAGTGTTTTGCGGCAAAAGATTGATTCATCTTATGAGCGTGCTTATCTTGCACTTCAAAAAGCGAATATTACAATGGGTAAGGTAGCCCAACTTGCGGATCGGATGCCTTTGGATAATGAAATTGATATTAAGTTTAGATCTGTAATGGGAGTAGAGATTCCAAAGGTTTCAATGGTATCCTCAAAACGGCATTTTCCCTATAGTTTAAGTCAATCAAATTCTCGATTGGATGAGGCTTATTTAGAGATGCAAAAGGTGAAGGAAAACACGGTTAAATTGGCTCAAATTGATGTGGGGATGTTTCGTTTGGCCAAGGCCATCCAAACATCGCGTAAAAGAGCCAATGCATTAAAAGGGATTGTGATTCCAGATTTAGAAAATACCATTAAATTAATTTCAGATGATTTGGAAGAGAAGGAACGCGAGTCGTTTATAAGAATGAAGTTGGTTAAAAAACAAAAAACCAAGAGCGCACAGTTTTAGTGGTTCTTGGTTTTTTTTATATTGTTATTTGCAAATTTGTCTGCAACAACATCCCAGTTGATTACTTCAAACCATGCTGTTATGTAGTCTGGTCTTCTGTTTTGGTAGTTGAGGTAGTAAGCATGTTCCCAAACATCAATTCCCAAAATAGGGGTTAAACCATCCATATATGGACTGTCTTGGTTCGGTGTTGAGATTACCTTTAGGGTACCATTATCAACGACCAACCATGCCCATCCACTACCAAATCGTGTGGTAGCTGCTGCTTTGAGTTGTTCTTTAAGTGCATCAACAGAACCAAGGTCTTTATTGATTGCATCTAAGAGTGCGCCTGTAGGTGCTTGTCCTTTAGCGGGTGTTAATGTTTCCCAAAATAAGGTGTGGTTTACATGTCCACCTACGTTATTTCTAAGTGCTGTTTGTTTATCTTGGGGTGCAACACTTAAGTCCTTCAAAAGTGCAACTGGATCTAATGATTTTAAATCATCGTGTCCCTCTAAAGCAGCCAAAGCATTGTTAATGTATGCTTGGTGGTGCTTGGTGTGATGGATTTCCATCGTGGTCGCATCAATTTGTGGTTCTAATGCATCGTATGCATAGGCTAATTCTGGTAATTTATAAGTCATAATAATTCAATTCCTCCTTTTGTATGTCTAAATAAACATTACCAAAGCAGTGTTTTTTTGTCCATTAAAGTGCTACAATTGTATTCATAGATAGACGAGGTATATTATGAGAAAATTGTGTATAGATTTATTAAATGAACGTGGTGTTACTTTAGAAGACATTGTAGATTGTGTGGTTTATTTGCAAAAGGGTTACAATAATAATATCAACCCGCATGACATTATGGAGGATGTTCTCAGTATTTTGGGAAAGCGTGAAGTCCAACATACCATCATGACTGGAATCTCTATTGATAAGGCAGTTGAGCAAAAGACCTTTGGTGATGATGAGATTTATGATATCATTATTAATGATGCAGGACTCTACGGTTTGGATGAGGTCTTGGCCTATAGTATCTGTAATCTATATGGTTCAATTGCACTCACAAACTTCGGCTATATCGATAGGGTTAAGCCGGGCATAATTGGTAAGTTAAACGAGCACCAAGAAGACCGTTGTAATACGTACTTGGATGATATCGTAGGTGCCATTGCCGCTGCTGCTGCATCAAAAAGTGCACATAAAGGAGCGTAATAAAAATGAAGAAAATTTTTGTGTTCGGAATGATTTTCCTGTTGTTCGTTGTAGGGTGTTCATCAGGATCTAAAGATGGGGTAACTTTTATTGATATTAAGCAACTTGAAACCAAGATTGATGCTAAAGAAGATTTTGTGTTGATCTTAGGTTTGGATACCTGTTCTGCATGTATTGCTTATAAACCTACTTTAGAGGAAGTTGTTAAAAATAAAGATATTGATATTTTCTATTTACAAGTGAAACAAGATTGGTCTGATGCTGCGAAACAAGAAGTGGTGACTTTCTTTATGGATAAGTTGGGCCATGAAAATCAATATACTCCAACTACATTCTTTATTAAGGATGGCGAAATTGAGGATACCGTGGTGGGGGATTATCCTTATCTAGAATTGCTTGAACTTTTGAATACTAAAGGTTATGTACAATAAGGACTTTGAAGTTTTGATTCCGCACATCTTAAATCGATTGGATGTGCATCCTAAGTCTATTGTTGTATTGAATGTTTCGGATGAAACACCTAAGGATCAAGTAAAAGTTATTCTAGATACCGTTTTATCTACAATCCATGATGGTACACTTTGTGTTATTGGGGATTGTGGGTTTAATACTCACCAATCAAATATCCAAAATTTATTAAACTTATCAAAAAAAGAACGTACATTGCTTTCAAGTGATTATGCACTTCAGTTGTTGAGTATGCGTCATGATTGTCATTTTTCAAAACATCCGTCGTTGTCGATTGGGTGTGTGGGACATTATGCGCGTTATTTGACGCGTCATCAGTCTTTTGATTTCCCTTATGGCGAGCATTCCATTTTTAAAGATTTGGTTGAATTAAATGCAATCTATATTTCTGTTGGAAATGAAGCACATCCCTATGCTTTGAAACATGCTTATTATCCTGATAAAGCTGTGATTGTTAGAAATGTCTGTGCTTATCAAGATAAAGCGTATGGGTATTTGGATTTTATGGTTAATTTTTCAAAGTTAAATACATTAAAAAAGGAACTTTGCTTATCTGAAGCGGGTAGTTTGAATATTTATGGTGGGAAGTATCCTTGGCTTATTGATCAAATTAGAAAGAAAATATAAAAAGAACTCCATTTGATGGAGTTTTCTTTATATTATAGATAAGTGGGCTTCAATAATTTTGCCAATAACTTCAAAGGTTTCTTGGTCTTTAGCACTGAATCGATTGAAATCAGGGGAATCGATATCCAATACTCCAAAGGGTTTCCCTTCCACAAAAAGTGGAATAACCAGTTCGCTGTTGGATGCACTATCGCAAGCGATATGTCCTTGGTACACATGGACATCCGGTACATTTTGGGTTTCACTGGTTTCGATGGCGGTGATACATACGCCTTTGTTTTTCAATCGGGTACAGGCAACTTTCCCTTGGAAGGGTCCTAAAACGAGTTCGTCATTTTTATAGAAGTAAAATCCGACCCAGTTAATGCGGTCCATTTCCATATTGATGGCTGCTGAAATGTTGGCAAGATTTGCGATTGTGTCTGTTTCTGTTGTGAGTAAGCTTTCGACTTGTTGAATTAATAGTGTGTGATTCATGTTGTCCTCCTTGTATATGCTATTATATTATCATATTTCTATAAGAATAGTTTATCATATACTATTTCGATATTTTCTGTTATATAATAATGAAGAATTAAAAAAGAGGGTGGTTTTTTGTGAGTTATAAAGCATTTGTTCCAGGATTGAGAATTATTAAAACAGCCTTGGCTGTCTTTATTTGTTTGGTTCTTTTTTCGTTATTTAATTACCCACAATCTACAAGTGCCTTAATTGCTTGTATATTAATGATGAAAGAAACGACCGATTTGACCAAGAAAACAGGTGCCGATAGAATAAAGGGTACATTATTGGGTGGCTTGGTTTCTTATGTTGGTTTGTTGCTTGTAGTGTGGATGGGTCGTGAACAGTTTTCTATGCCGATTATTTTATCGTTATCGGTTTTAGTTGCGCTTTCGATTTCTAAAGGGTTGGCTGAGTCTTCGTCGGTGGGGTCGATGGCTGCGGTGATGATTGTGATTACCATTGTTACGCATGGTGATTCAACTGCGGGTGCTTTTGTGTATGTTGTCATTAGAACCATTGAGACATTGATTGGAATTGTGATTGCTTATTTTGTGAACAAGCTCTTTTTAGTGAATGAAAAATAAGTTGGGTGTTTAACTTCATTAATTTTAATGTATAATACTATATGGAAGAGGGTGTGATTAATATGAAGCCGAAAATTGGTGATGTAACGTATGTAGATACTTTCAAACATGATGGCTCCACACATCGTACCTGGTCAAGTGCTACGGTATTGGATGATACCGATGATATGATTGTAGCTATCACGTATAAAACATGGGTGGTTGAATCAGATGGGCGTAGGTGGTTTACAAAGGAACCTGCAATTTGTTTCTATTATAAGGATCGCTGGTTTAATGTGATGGCCATGATTCGTAAGCGGGGTATCTATTATTATTGTAACTTGGCGTCCCCAAGTATTTATGATGGGGAAGCAATTAAGAATGTTGATTATGATTTGGACGTAAAGGTATTTCCAAGTGGTCATTATATATTATTAGATGAAGATGAGTTTTTGGATCATCAAGTTATGATGGGATATGATGAACGTATTATACGTATTATAAGAGATGAACAACGTCGTTTGGTGAATTTGGTTAGGGATAAGTCGTTTCCATTTCAAGATGATGTTGTCAACGATTATTTTGAAAAATACTTGAGTTTATCTGAGGTTTTTGAGTGAATTAAAAAGAATTAAATTTATTTTCACTTTTAAGTTGACAAGTTCATTTACGTTTGATATTATGAATGAGCCTTAAGGGAAACGCCCTTGGCAATGGTCTTTGAAAACTGAACAAGAAACAACGAAATAAACAAAACTTTTAAATAAACAATAACTCGTCAGAGTT
>CANRNG010000024.1 GCA_947631935.1 uncultured Erysipelothrix sp. | reverse complement strand
CAGAGTTTGGTAAAGGGGATCAGTTTGTCTTAGATAAACTATCCGGTGTAAAAACGCCAGTCATTTTGATTTTGAATAAAGTTGATAAAATATCATCTCAAGCACTCTTGGAAAAAATTGTTGAAATGCGCACACATCATGAGTTTGCTGAAGTCGTACCCATCAGTGCATTGGGCCATGATAATTTAGAAACGTTGTTGGATGTTTCTTTACAATATATGACAGATAGTCTCATGTATTATCCTAAAGATACTGTAGCTGCTTATCCTGAACAATTTATCATTGCAGAAATTATTCGAGAAAAAATTATAAACTTAACCGAGGAAGAAATTCCACATTCAGTTGCAGTTGCCATTGAGAAAATAGTTCAAAAGAAAAATGCAATGTTAATTCAAGCCGTAATCTTGGTAAACCGTGATTCTCAAAAGGGAATGATTATTGGTAAACAAGGTCGCATGATCAAAGAGATTGGTGTGAAGGCGCGCGAAGAACTTGAAGTCGTCTTAGGGCAACCGGTTTTTCTAGAAAGTTATGTTCGGGTTGAGAAAAATTGGCGTAATCGCAATAAGATGTTGAATCAATTGGGTTATATTGAAATTGAACATGAATGAAGTTGACGTTGGTTATATTTTATCGGTGACGCCTTATCGTGAATATGATGCGATGGTCCATTTTTTAGGTGAAAAATATGGTTTGATGCGTCTTGTATTGGCTGGATTTTATAAGCCCAATTCAAAGCAAGCGCGTCTGGGGGTTGAGTTCTCTAAAGTGCGGATTCGATTTAAATATCGTGACAACGCATTGCTCAGAATTCAATCAGGAGAACTGTTGGATGCCTTTTTAGACAAGCGTCAAGATTACGATTGGCTAACCTACCGGTCCCTTTGTGCTGAATTGTTGGTAAAGCTATATCAACCCGCTTCAAAGGAATTTTGGTTAAATTTTGTGAATTCTTCATTTGATGATTTATCTTTAGAAAATCTGTTATATAATTTAAGCCTTGTCATTCAAGATTTGGGTATTACACCGATCGTAGATCGTTGTGTAATTACGGGCTCAAAAGAAATATCGGATTTCTCTATAGAAAAAGGGGGTTTTGTTTCTAAGGCATATCGCAATAGTAAACTGACACTCAAGCAATTACAAGTGATTTTATTTCATTTTAAGACCGGTCTCAAACCGGATATTGAGATTGAAAATATTGAGAGGCTGTTGGATTTATATCTTCGTTATATCGAATATCACATGGATGTTAAATTTAATAGTTGGAAACTTATTTATGATGTATAATAGACAAGATAGAATGGATGGTGCATATTAATGCAAGTAAAATTTGAAGATGTAGTGAGTCATGTTAGACAAACTGGATTTGTGTTTCAAGGTTCTGAAATTTATGGGGGTCTGGCGAACACTTGGGATTATGGTCCAATGGGTATTAACCTTAAAAACAATGTTAAGAATTTATGGTGGGAGAAATTTATTAAAAAGAATCCTTATAACGTCGGAATTGATTCTGCCATTTTAATGAATCCAAAGGTATGGGAGGCCAGTGGTCACTTAAAAACCTTTAATGATCCTTTGATGGATTGTAAAAACTGTAAAACACGTCATCGTGCTGATAAATTGGTTGAAATGTTCTCTGATGGCACGGTAAATGGCGGCGCTATGGGTGTCGAAGAACTTGAAAATTATATCGCTGAACATAAAGTTCCGTGTCCAATTTGTGGTTCCCATGACTTTACACCCATTCGTCAATTTAACTTGATGTTTAAAACCTTTCAAGGTGTCGTAGAGGAATCTACCAATGTTGTCTATTTACGCCCTGAAACAGCACAAGGTATCTTTGTTAACTTTAAAAACGTTCAAAGAACGATGCGTAAAAAATTGCCTTTTGGGATTGGTCAAATTGGTAAATCATTTAGAAATGAAATCACGCCAGGACAATTTATCTTTAGAACCCGTGAATTTGAACAAATGGAGTTACAGTTCTTTGTGAAACCGGAAGAAGCCAGCCAATGGTATGATTATTGGAAAAACTTTGCGATGGATTTCTTAGTAGATATGGGATTATCACGTGAAAACCTGCGTTTCAGAGATCATGATGAAGATGAGCTCAGTCACTATTCAGATGCTACGGCAGATATTGAATATAGATTCCCATGGGGCTTTGATGAGATTTGGGGAATTGCAAACCGTACCAATTACGATTTGACCCAACATCAAGAACATTCAAAACAAAATATGACTTACCAAGACCCACACACCAACGAAAAGTTCATTCCTTATGTTATTGAACCCTCTGTTGGGGTAGAACGTCTCATGTTGGCTTTGATGTGTGAATCTTACAAAGTGGAAGCTTTGGATAATGACTCACGTACCGTCATGACCTTTAAACCCAAGATGGCGCCTATTAAAGTTGCGGTCTTACCTTTATCAAAGAAATTGGCAGACCCTGCGCTTTCAATTTGGCAAACGCTAATGGAAGAATTTGAGGCCGATTACGACGAAAGTGGCAGTATTGGTAAACGGTACCGTCGTCAGGATGAAGTGGGAACACCTTTCTGTATCACAGTTGATTTTGACTCTTTAGAAGATAATATGGTCACTTTACGCTACCGTGATTCAATGGAACAAGAACGTCTCAGTGTGGATGCAGTTATTGATAAAATTAAACAATCACTTAAATAAAGGATGATTTAATGCGTCGCATTCCAGAAAATTTAATCGATGAAGTAAGGAATAAATCAGATATTGTGGAGACCATCTCCCAATATCTCCCCCTTACTAAAAAAGGTAAAAACTATTGGGGTCTTTGCCCTTTTCATGATGATTCCAACCCCTCTATGTCGGTCTCAACTGATCGACAAATCTTTAAATGTTTTGTTTGTGGGGCAGGGGGTAATGTCTTTAGTTTTATTAAACGATTCGATAATATTTCTTTCGCGGATGCAGTCATAAAACAAGCGACAAACATTAATGTTGATATGGGTGCTTATGCAAACTACACACCCATGCCTGTAAATCAACGAAAAAAGCGGCTAGAGAGCTTGATGGCTGAGGTGCTAAACTTCACTTCATACCAATTGCATTCCAAAGATGGGATGATGGGACAGCGGTTTTTAAATGAACGGGGTTATCCTGAAGCAATTATAAAAAAATATGAAGTCGGACTCAGTTTGACTGATAATAAAATATACAATTTTCTAAAAGCAAAAGGCTATGAGGATGATGAAATGTTAAGTGTGGACATCATTCGATTAGGAGATCATGGGGTTCAAGACGTATTTTATAATCGACTCATGTTTCCCATTCATGATCAATTTGATCATGTGATTGCCTTTTCAGCTAGAACCCTTGATCCAAACAGTACTGTAAAGTATATTAATACTTCTGAAACAGAACTTTATACTAAAGGGGAGCATATTTATAATCTAAATCGTGTTAAAAAGGAAAATAAAACGGTTGATTCCTTGATTCTATGTGAAGGTGTCACAGATGTTTTTGCTTTTGATATGGCAGGAATCACAAATGTTGGTGCCCTATTGGGGGTTGCCTTAACGGATGCTCAAATTAAGTTAATTCAAAAAACGACACGTCATGTTGTGCTCGCTTTTGATGGGGATAGGGCTGGAACTGAGGCTACTTTTAACATTGGAAAGAAGCTGGTCTCACACAATATCAACGTATCTGTATGGTATAATGACAGTGAGCGCGATCCTGATGATTTGTATCGTGAAAAGGGCGAAAAAGCAATTAAAGAGGGTTTAGATCACGCTTTGGGTTGGATTGATTTCCTTTTAATCTATGGTATGGGTCAATATGGGCTTGATTCTTTCGATAATAGAAAGCGTGTGGTACAATTTGTCTTGCCCCATCTTGCTCAAGAAGATGATTTAACTCAAGATTATTATCTAGATAAAATTGCTAAGAAAACGGGGTTTTCTGAAGGAACTTTGAAATCTCAATTAAACGGTTTTGATGTTCCAAAAGAAAAAGAGTTTGTGATTCCAATGAGCACCAACTATCAGGTAACGCGTAATGTATCTAGAGCTGAACTTGAAATTTTGAAACAGATGATGCTTTCAAAAGAAGCGGCTGTGATATATCGGGATGAACTTGGGTTCTTACCCCATGATCTTGCTTTTGAGTTTTCGCTCATATTAATTGATGTTTACCGTACAAAAAATGTCATCGAAATAGCAGACCTGCTATCTTTAGATCTGAGTGATGCGATGACACGATTTGTGCTTGAAATTGAAGAACGTTTAAGTGTGGATACCTATCAAAAGGAAGTTGTTTATGAAAATATCGGATCTATAAAAGCACGTCTTGAGAAGGCCAATGCAAAAGCCACTCATAGTGAAATTTTAAATACCCCCGAATTGGATAAACAAATTGACTTATTGCGGGATATGATCCAGAAGAAGAGAAAAAAATAAGGAGGACTACATATGAAATACAAAACATTAGATGAGGTTAAACTACATTTGGTGAAGCAATACGAAAAAGATGGTCTTTTATTAAATGAGACTGTTGAAAAAGCGATTGCCCATTTAAAGTTGGATGACGCACAAACAGATGATTTATTCCAATGGTTTACTGAAAATGATATTTCATTGAGTGATGAGGTTGTGGATGACGAAGATGAATTCTTAGAAGAAGTAGATGAATTTTTAGGGAATGAAGATGGGGATGAGCCTTTCGATGATTCTCAAAATACAGTTGATTTGAGTTCGTACGTCAATGAACTTACATCTATAAACCAAATTACCATCAGTGATCCGGTAAAAATGTATTTAAAAGAAATTGGTCGTGTTAACCTATTAACTGCTGAAGATGAAAAAGAAATTGCGCGCCGTTCCGATGAAGGAGAGGTTGCCAAGAAAATGATCTTTGATATCTATCAGGAACATATCAATGCTGAGATGTCAGAGGAAGATTTTGAAAACTTAAAGGTTGAGGCCATTACAGATGAAATTTTAGACTACTACCAAAATGATGAAGCCAATCTTGCTTATGTTGAGAATGTCTTGAATGCTTATTACGATGGTCAAGAAGCAAGACAACTTTTAATTTCAGCAAACTTGCGTTTGGTGGTTTCTATTGCACGTAAATACTTGGGACGGGGTATGCTGTTTCTTGACTTGATTCAAGAGGGGAATATGGGTCTGATTCGCGCGGTTGAGAAGTTTGATTATTCATTGAACTTTAAATTTTCTACCTATGCGACATGGTGGATTCGTCAAGCCATTACCCGTGCTATTGCTGACCAAGCCAGAACCATTCGAATTCCAGTTCATATGGTCGAAACCATCAATAAATTGACAAGAATTCAAAGACAATTAGTCCAAGATTTGGGTCGTGATCCTTCAGCAGAAGAAATTGCGGCACAAATGGAAAATATGACCCCTGAAAAAGTAAGGGAGATTCAAAAGATTGCCTTGGATCCTGTGTCACTTGAAACCCCGATTGGTGAGGAAAATGATTCTCACTTGGGTGACTTTATTGAAGATAAAGAGGCACAATCACCCAATGATTATGCCAATAATGAACTTTTAAAAGAAGAAATTAACATGGTCCTTCAAGGGTTAACAGAACGCGAAGAAAAAGTATTGAGATTGCGTTTTGGTCTTGAGGATGGACGTACCCGTACTTTGGAAGAAGTGGGAAAAGAATTTAACGTTACCCGTGAACGTATTCGACAAATCGAAGCGAAAGCTTTACGTAAGTTAAAACACCCAACACGTTCCAAGCGTTTACGTGACTTTACAGATAACTCCTAATTTATGCTGAAGTTATCAAAAAGACTCAATGCCATTGTGTCATTGATTCCAAATCACGTAAGGGTACTTGCTGATGTTGGAACAGATCACAGCCAATTGATTATAAAGCTTATCTTGGATCAAAAATTGGATCATGCGTATGGACTGGATATTGCTTCTGGTCCACTCATGCAAGCCCAAAATAATGTGGTCCATTATAATTTAGAAGATAAAATTGATTTAATTAAAACAGATGGTTTAAATGGTTTTGAGGAAAATGTGGATTGTATTGTGATTGCAGGCATGGGAGCTGAAACCATTATGAGCATCGTCAATGCCTACAACTTCGCAGAAAATCATGTATTAATCGTTCAATCCAACACCAAACATCCTTGGCTTAGAAAAAGTTTAAATGAGGCTGGGTTTAAGATCGATGAAGAACTGTTTATCTTTGATAATGAAAAACCAGTTTTTATCGTTCGTTTGAGTTTGGGTTTAGAAGTATTGGATGATAAAGATTTGATTTTGGGGAAATATCTTCCAACTAAAAAGAATGTCGACTATATCCAGTATTTACAACGTCGATATATTGAATTGAAAAAAGTTGTCTTGTTTAACCAAGATATTGTTTTTGAAATGAACATCATAGAAAGTTACTTAAGTGAGGTAAATTATGAAAGACAAAACATTTGAATTATTAAAAATTAACAATTTTGAACACCTGACTCAAGTCCAAGAAGATGTATTGAATGTCCTCAACAAAGATCGGGATTTAATTGTACTTGCTCCAACAGGAACTGGTAAAACACATGCGTTTTTACTATCCATTATGGAGCGTATTGATTTTAGTAAAAACGAACTGCAAGCCATTATCTTGTCGCCAACACGCGAATTGGCCATGCAAACCTTTGATTTTTCTAAGAAAATTTTGGATATTTACCCAGATAGTTTTATTGATCTGGCCATTGGTGGGATGGAAAACTCCAAACTAAAAAATAAAATGGTAAAACAACCCCAGATTCTAATTTCTACCCCTGGTAAATTATTAGATGTTTTCTCATGGGGAATCTTACGTCTTGATACAATGAAACTGCTTATTATTGATGAAATGGATATGATGTTTGATTATGGATTTGTGGATGAGATTGACAACATTGCTTCGCAACTTCTAGATCGCGTTCAATTTATGTTGCTCAGTGCCACACTTCCCAATGGTTTGGATGTTTTTATTAAAAAATATTTACACAATCCCATTACCGTTGAATCCTCTGAAACGTCATTTGCACCTAAGATCGAACATATTTTAATTCACAAACGCCATCGCGATTTGAATGAAGTGGTTTTAGATGTCCTAACATCCATCAATCCTTCAGTGGTGATTACTTTTGCGAATACCAAGAAACAAGTTTCTGAGATTGCTGAGTATTTACGAAGCTATGGGATGGATTGCGTTGAAATCCACGGTGATTTAAGCGATCGTGAACGTAAACAAGTTGTGACACGGATTCGCTCTCAACACATTCGTTATATTGTCGCTACAGACTTAGCAGCACGGGGTATTGATTTGCCTGAGATTTCTCATGTTGTAAATGCGAATCTACCTGCGCATGACTTGTCCTTTTATACACACCGTGCGGGTCGTACAGGCCGTACGGGACGTGATGGCTATTGTATCTCTTTGGTTTCAGATGAAGACCAAAAGACAGTCGAGCGCTTGGTAAAACAGAATATTGTATTTTCGTTTAGACGTACGGGTAAGAATACACTGATAGATACACGTCCTTTCTTCACGTTTACGAAACGAAGTAAAGGTCAAATGGATCCTGAAATTTCAAAGAAATTAAGTAGAAAAAACGTTGAAGTTAAACCAGGTTATAAGAAAAAACACAAGGCTCTTGTTGAAAAACAAATGAAGCAGAAACGTCGTAAAATGATTCAAGACGACATTCGTCGTCAAAAGAAAGACAGGGCGATTAAACGTCAACGAGATCTATTCGATAGAGAGTAGGTAATTTATGAAACCGCAAAAACGAGACTATAAAGGCAGTAGTTATCATTTAAAGAAAGATTTAGATATCGAAAAGACCATCAATAAACGTTTGATTATGTTGATGGTTTTCGTCTTGTTGCTTGCGACTGGTTTGGTTGCGCGTCTTTATTATATCCAAATCATTGATGCTGAACACTACCAAAGTTTGGTCTATCAAAAGGAAAGCAATCCCATTGCCAGTAAAACTGCGCGGGGTGAAATCTATGATCGCAATGGTAAAATTATAGTAAAAAATAAACCGATTAATACGATCAATTACATGACAGAGAAGTACTTAAGTACGACCGCTAAGTTTGAATTGGCCAAAACGTTTGCGATTCAATATGACATTGAATATGAGTTGGTTGAAAGAGAACTTAAGGATTTATATTTATTTTTAAATAATAATGGTGCAGATTTGGTAACGCAGGAGGAACTTAAAGAGCACAATTATGATCAAACAATCATAGATAATCTTAAACTCACACGTGTGACAGATGCCCATCTGGCCACTTTAAGTGAAATTGATAAGGAAGCATTTAAAGTGTATCTTAAAATGAATACCGAATCGGCTGGTAACGCGGCTATTATTCTTGAAAATGCTACCGATTCAGATATTTCTTACTTATCTGAAAACCAAAGTGAATTTCCTGGTTTTTCATGGGGAACCACTTGGGAAAGAGAATATGTTGGTAAGAGTGGTTTAGATGTCTTGATTGGAACCGTGGGTGAAATACCGGCTGAAAAGCTTGAATATATGATTGCTCAAGGTTTTGCGCGCAATGATATTGTGGGTGTGAGTGGCTTGGAATATTACTATAACGACATCTTATCTGGGGTTAAGACTGAAAATAAGATTAATCCAGTTACAGGTGAATATGAAGAAATTGTTGCCGGTAGAAAAGGTCATGATGTCTATTTGACCATTGATATGGATTTACAAGAAAAAGTTGAAAAAATCTTGTTTGATAAATGGAATGCTATTAAAGATGAACCGGGTAGACAATACCAAAATGGTTTGGATTATGTCATGTCGGATCCCCAAACTGGAGAAATATTGGCCATTGTTGCGGTACGCGAAGATAGCGAAGGAAACGTCTACAATGCCCCTGAGGAAATATTCTATCAAGGGTTTCCTGTAGGTTCTGTAGTCAAGGGTGCAACGGTCTATATGGGGCTTGAAGAAGGTGCGGTTACACCTGGAGAAGTAATTGTTGATAGACCCTTGTATATCATCGGAACCCAACCCCGTGTTTCTTGGCAAACACTCGGCCCAGTTACGGATTTAACTGCATTACAACGTTCAAGTAATATCTATATGTTTATGATTGCGATTCGATTGGGTGGGGGAACCTATATTCCCAATGCTCCCTTAAACTTTACCAAACCAATTTCGGATACTTTCTCATTGATGCGAAACTATTTCAGTCAATTTGGCTTGGGTGTTGAAACGATGATAGACTATCCTAGGGAAGAAATGGGATATAAGGGATCCACTCAAAATGGGGGATTGTTGCTGGAATTTGCGATTGGACAGTATGATAACTATAATGCCCTACAGTTAAATCAATATATATCAACCATTGCCAATAATGGTTATCGTTTGCAACCGCAGCTTGTCATGGAAGCAAAAGATGCCCATACTCAAGAACTTGTTTTGGAGAATTCACCCAATATTTTAAATGAGATTACAGGTAAAGATAGCTTGAGTCGTGTCCAACAAGGAATGCGATTGTGTACTTCCACTGGTGAATGTGGTCCTTGGCAAAATAGGGGATATACTTCTGCTGCAAAGACTGGAACTGCTGAATACACTGGAGCCGATGGTACTGCCATGCGTAACAATGCTTTTGTATTATATGCGCCCTATGAAAATCCTGAAATTGCGATTTCCTGTATTCACAGTGGTGCCTATGAGGCGAAATATAACTATACGAATGTTTGTAGATTGGTTACACAAGATATTGCAGATTTGTATATGAATTCTAATTAATTTGTGCTATAATTACAATGCTTAAAAAGTTTGGAGGTAAATATGAGACACCAAGTAATATTAAAATGTAAAGAGTGTGGCGAAGAAAACTACTATACGACACGTAATCGTTCGATTCATCAAGAACGTATGGAGGTTACAAAGTATTGCCCACGTTCACGTACACACACACTTCACGTTGAAAAGAAAAAATAAGACAAATACACCACTTAACAGGGTGTATTTTCTTTAGGAGCATTTTTATGAAAATAACCAAACAAGTTATGGGTTTTGTTGAGACGAATACGTATTATATAGAAAAAGATGGAAAAGTAATCGTGATTGATCCCTGTATAGACCCGCAAAAGGATACCACAAGACTTTTTGAACCTTTATATGATAAGGAAGTCAGTGCAATATTGATTACGCACGGTCATTTTGATCATATCAGCGGTATTGACGCGATTGTGACGTTTTTTAATTGTCCAGTATATGTTTATTATAAGGAGTTGGAATGGCTCAGAAAACCCTCTTTAAACCTATCTAACATGACCCCTGAACCCATTTCTGTTCAAGCTGAATTGACTCCGATTGAATTGGGCCCTTTAAAAGTTGATGATTTCATTTTTGAAGTGATCGAAACGCCAGGGCATACTTCAGGTTCAATTTCATATATCTTAGGTCAACATATTTTTGATGGAGATTTTATTTTTTATGATTCGGTGGGTCGCATGGATCTGGCCACAGGGAGTGAAAGAACCATGGTTGAGAGTTTGAAACTATTCATCGACACATATAAGAATCAGAATATTAAGCTGTATCCTGGGCATGGTGAAATTACGACATTGAAACGTGAAATGAAACACAACCCATTTATCAATCATTATTTGAATCGGAAATCCTAGGGATTTCCTTTTTTTATACTTACTTATAAGTATGAAAGATATAGAAATGATATTTGATGCGCTGATGCATGAAGCAATCCAATTAAAGTGTACGGATATCCACTTTAAGCCCAATGAAAATTCCTTGGTCTTTAGACGTCATAAATTGAATCTAAAAACAGTTCAATTTGATGAACTTGAAGCAGTCTATCGTCATTTAAAATACAGGGCGTCGATTCGAATCATCTCCAAAACCAACACCCAATCAGGTGTATTTCAATACTACGTAACGTCTAATTTATATTACTTACGTTTTTCAATTCTTGAAACACTTTACCAAAAACATGGGGTCTTAAGAATATTAAATATTGTCGAAATTGATTCGCTACAAGCGTGTGGTATTTCAAAAGAAGATGCACAAGATATTCTTTCTATGTTTAATTTACCGCATGGCTTGGTTCTATTTTCAGGTAAAACAGGTGCTGGAAAAAGTACTACCATGTTTGCATGCTTGAATGAACTTAAAAACAAAGCAGTCTTTAGCTTAGAAAATCCGATTGAAAAGCATTATGCGTCTATTATGCAAATCGAGACCCATGCATCAGAACTTAACAATCACATTACACAACTCTTGAGACATGATCCTGATATCTTGGCTATTGGCGAGGTTAGGAGTGAAGACGACTTAGAATCCATTATTAGGGCTTCTTTGAGTGGGCACTTAATCTGTGCAACCATTCATGCTGGAAGCCTTGATGAAGTCATGTTGAGGCTTGATAACCTAAAAGTTATTGAGTTTGATTTGAAGTCAATTTTAAGAGGGATTGTTTTTCAAACCATAACCTTTAAACAAGGAGGCATTCATTTTGATTTTGAAGTTAAAAAATTTGATTCATAAATATGATATTTTTGAACTAAAATTACTGCTGATCGGATTAAAGTCTGGCATACCTTTCAAAGCACTGGCAGAATATTATGATTTACAAGCCGAAGATCTTCAAAATTATTTGGAAAGTAAAGAGATCCCTGCGATTTCAAAACTCAATGATTACGATCAATTGTCGTTTGTGGTCGAAAAATCCCATTTTAAAGAATCACTGGTTCAAACATTTATGAAACAAATGGGGTATCCACTTTTCCTTTTCTTTCTATCCTTTTGTATGAGTTTTTTATACATTAAAATGTTTGTACCAACTATCAGTGGGTTACTGGAAGACTTGAAATACCATGAATCATCGCGTTTTCTATTTGGTAATTTTATTTACTATTTATTTATTGTTTTTATAGTCTTATGTACGACGCTTATCATTCTTTGTATTTTTAAAACAACGCGCACTTTAACCTACATCATGCTCCACAATTTTAAATTATTTGGATTGTATAAGGATGTTTTAACCCTTCAATTTGCGTTTTGTTTTCATTTTTTCTTAGATAAAGGCTTGTCAACGCATGATACTATCGATGCTTTACGTAGTTTGGATGATTTTAGTGATGTGAAGTGGGTTTCCTATCATGTCCATGATAAACTGAACCAAGGCATGGATATCGTTACTGCGATGGATATGAGTTACTTTAATAGTCTTTTTTTGAAGCTTTTTAAACAAGGGTATCTTACCAATACACTTCATGAAAGTTTGGTTTCTTATTTAGAGATATCTAAGACGTCTTACATGCTTAAAATTAAGAGATATTCAAATATATTAAAAATGATTTCATACGTTTTAGTTATGATTTATATTGGATTGTTTTATAGTTTGCTCTTTAAACCATTACAGATACTGGAGGGATTTATGTGAAAAGAGGATTTACGTTATTAGAGATGATTGTGGTAATGGGAGGCATTGTTGCATTGTTCTTGTTGACAGTACCCAATATTGTAAAAACAATGGCAGTGGTGAATGATGCTGGTTGTGATGCACAATTAAAAGTCGTCGATGCTGCAATTTTGCAGTATAAAATTAAAAACGATGTGATGCCTTCAGATGGTTCACAGTTGGTATCAGAAGGGTTTTTGAAAGAGTCGCAATTAAAATGCAAAAATGGAGATGGGATACGGATCATAAATGGGCAAGCATCTAAATAAAAATGGGTTTACAATGTTAGAATTACTCATTGTTATGTTTGTTGTAACGACCTTAATATTCATATTGGATGTTAATTTTATTGAATATAATAGATATTATTTTAACCCTACCCATTGCCAACTAAAAGCAATGTCAACAAAATCAACCTGTTCGTTTTGGAAAGGTTTATCTTATAATTCAAATGGCAACATCAACCAAGGTAAGACCATCCTTGTTAACAATAAAAAATGTGTATTTCAACTGGGGATGGGACGGTATTATTGTGAATAAAAGGGGGTTCATATGTATCGAAATCTGCTTGGCAATCTTAATATTAATACAGATTCTAACCATACTTTTAGGATTACTGAAAATCAGCATTTGAATAAGGGATTTACCTTAATTGAACTTCTCTTGGGATTATTCTTTATATCCGTTTTGTTGCCGATAATCATTTCAATCTTATTGATAATGGTAAATTATGAACTCCCCATCGTGACCCAAATCGAAGTTTTTGAGCTTCAATACAGGCAACTGTTGATTCGGGAAGGGGTTGGTTCTTGTGAACCCAATCTAATCAAAACTCATAAACATGAGATTTATTTTGATAAAAACCGGATCGTTAAAAGTCCTGGATATGAAATTTTACTATTTGATGTTTCTACTATTCATTTTAATTGTAGTGATAATATTTTAGAGGTGAGATTAACCAATGGCTATCAATCAAGTATTGCGTGGTAAGTCGGGAATTGTTTTATTATTTGTATTATTTTTCTATATGACCTTTTTATCTTGGTTTTATGGAGTCATCATTTATGTTATGGCGTATCAAGAATCAAAAGAATTCAAAGAAAATATTTCAAATCGATTGGATATTGAGGCATTGGCGATTAACTTGATTGAGAATCATGAATCAAATTGTCCTTTAAGCACAACCTTAAAGGCGGTTTTTGTTGATTTTATATGTTCAGAAGAAAGTATTGAAATTATTTTTAAATACGAAATGCCTTATTCATTGATCTATGATATAATAGGTCCGTTAAAACAATGAGAGGATGATAATAATGATTTCTTCAAACGATTTGAGATCTGGAATGTCAATTTTATATGAAGATAATTTGTATCAGGTTATTGACAGTTCACACAATAAAACTGCCATGCGTCAAATGATTATTAAAGCAAAAGTACGTAATTGGAGAACGAATTCAATTGTTGAACTTACCTTTACCGGTGGTGACAAGGTTAAATTGGCCCATATTGACAAACGTCCAATGCAGTATCTTTATGATGCTGGGGATGCTTTGGTGTTTATGGATGATGAAACCTATGAACAATTAGAAATGCCAAAGTCAAACTTAGAATGGGAAATGAATTTTTTAGTTGAGAGTTCTGAAATTACCGTTTTAATGTTTCAAACAGAAGTATTGGGTGTTCAACTTCCTGATAAAATTACATTGAAAGTTACGGAAGCAGAACCTGCCGTTAAAGGAGATACTGCAACCAATGCTCAAAAGAATGCCGTATTGGAGACGGGCCTTGAAATCCGTGTTCCGCTATTTATTTCTACCGGTGAGAAGGTTGTTGTCACAACTTCTGATGGAAAATACGCTGGTCGTGCTTAAAAGTGTCGTATGACACTTTTTTATTGTTGAAATAACGTGTATAATAGAATAGAAATACTTCAGGGCAGGGTGAAATTCCCGATCGGTGGTAAACCCCACGACTCCTATATATGGATTGAACTGGTGAGATTCCAGTGGCGACAGTTAAAGTCTGGATGAAAGAAGCGTTTTTCTTTTTCGCCTTGAGTATGTAATTTTTTGTAGGAGGTTATATGAAAAAAATTACTACTCGCAATATGGTACTGATTGCATTATTATCAGGAGTTTCGTACCTTTTTTATATTATGGAGTTCAACATTGCTGGTCCATTAAAATTTGATTTTAGTGATTTATTTGTGATGGTGGCTGGATATTCGTTGGGCGTCGTTCCCGGAATTTTGGTTGCACTGATAAAGAATATCATACATTTTTTAGGATATAGAAGTGCAGGATTAATAGGGGAATTTACAAACTTCACATTTGCGGTTATGATTATGTTACCCATTGCCTTGATTAAGGCGAATAGAAATAGAAATAGAATTGCACTGGCTATATTTACAATCGTGGTAGTAAGTGTGGGGATTAATATTTTTAATTATTTTGTAAGTATGCCCATTTATGGAATTCCTAGAGAAAGTAGAATTCCCATGATATTGGCAATCTATCTGCAATTTAATTTAATTAAAACGTCACTTCTAATGGTGTTATTTCACTTAATAAGACCTTTAGTAGACAAATTAAAATAAGGGAAAATATATGGGGTGAGAGTATGAAATCACGTGTCGAAAGATACAAAGCTTTACATGAAAAAATGGATCATTCAATTGATGAGAAGGTTGAAACGCCTGAATTATCTCAATTTGCGAATAGATTGAATGAAATAGATGATCACTTTGAACCAATGGATATTCAAGCCAAGGCGGCACCCAAGCGTGCAAAAGAGACTGAACTTGAAATTTTTGATACGTTTGAAAATGAGTATCTAAGAGATTTTTTAGATGAAGTCAAAGCCTATAACGTTGAAAAAGGCTACCGTGATGCTTCTAACACTCACCAAAACATTTTAAAAGAACTGAATATTATAGAACATGAAAATGATGAAGTACTAGAGACATTGGATAAGGAACCTGTACCCATCGTAACCCAGGATGAAACATCTTTTTGGGAAAATTACTTGTCAAATTTGGATTCTGAAATCGAAGCTGAGCTTGAAGAATTACCCATTGTTGAAGCTGCGCCAGTTATAGATGACGTAGAAGAAACTTATGAAGAAGAAATTCTTTTGGTTAAAGATGAAAAAATTACACAAGAATTGATTAAACTGACTGAAGAAATTGTTGAAAATGAGACTGTTGTGAATGATGAATCCGTCGTCCTTGAGGATTTTCATATTATTCAAAGTGAAGAAACCGAAACTCAAGAAATGCCGGTTCAAGAATCTCTTTATACAAAAACAGAAGTTCGGAAATTTAGAGCAGTGAATGCATTAGTTACGATTGCGTTAATGGGCGCTTTATTAGCAGTTGCCATTGCGATAAAATATTTATTTTTGAATTAAGGAGCGATAAAAATGTTTAATATTGCGATTGATGGTCCAAGTGCATCTGGCAAAAGTACCATTGCGAAGCAAATTGCTAAGAAATTGGGATTTGTTCATATTGATACTGGAGCCATGTACCGTGCATTGGCCTATGATTGCATTAAAAAAGGTGTTAACTTAGATGATGAAGCATCCGTGGTAAAAGTTGCATCGAATACTGATATTGAGCTTTTGGACAATGGAGAAATATTTCTTAATGATATCAATGTGTCAAGATCCATTCGAAAAAATGAAGTATCATTAGCTGCTTCCAAAGTATCAAAATATAAAAAAGTAAGAGAAATTTTAGTTTCCCTCCAACAAAAGATGGCTTCTAAAAAGGGCTATGTCATGGATGGAAGAGATATCACATCTGTAGTTTTAAGAGATGCTGAGATTAAAATTTACCAAACAGCTGATGTTAGGGTGCGTGCCCAGCGTCGTTTTACTGAGCTTGTTGATAAAGGTGAAGTTGTAGACTACGATGAAATTTATCAAGATTTAGTAAAACGCGATGCACAAGATATGAACAGAAAAGAATCACCACTCACAAAAGTTGAAGATGCCATTGAAATTGATACCACCTATTTAAGTATTGATGAGAGTGTGGCTTTGATTATGAGTGTAATTAAGGATAGAGGGTTAATATGATAGATGGAGTAATCGCAATTGTCGGACGCCCAAACGTAGGTAAATCTTCTTTATTTAATAGAATTATCGGCGAGCGTAAGTCAATTGTACATGATGAACCAGGTGTAACAAGAGATAGAATTTATGGAAAAACAAACTGGCTCACGAAAGAACTGAGATTCATTGATACAGGTGGACTTCAACTTAAAGATCAAGATTTCTCACATGAAATTGAAGCACAAGTTGAAATTGCCATTGAAGAATCGGATGTAATTCTTTTTGTGGTGAGTGCTTTAGAGGGGCTGACTTATGATGACGATCATATTGCACGTTTATTGCGTGCATCAAATAAGCCTGTTATTTTAGTCGCCAATAAAGTAGATGATCACCAATTTTTACCTGACATATATGAATTTTATGCCTTGGGTTTTGACGAACCTCAGGCTGTAAGTACTGCCCATGGTATTGGGATGGGGGATTTATTGGATCGCGTGATTCAAAATCTACCTGAAAAAGGGATTAAGGATTATGATGAATCCATTCGTTTTGCGGTAATTGGGCAACCCAATGTCGGAAAAAGTTCGTTGGTTAACGCAATGTTGAATCAAGAACGCGTTATCGTATCTGAGATTGAGGGAACCACCCGTGATGCAATTGATACACCTTTTAAATACGAGGGTAAAGATTATGTCATCATTGATACCGCAGGGATTCGTCGTCGGGGTAAGATTTATGAAAAGATCGAAAAATACTCTGTTTTACGTGCGAGTGCTGCTATAGAGCGCTCAGATGTTGTGCTTTTTGTGATTGATGGTGAGCGGGGGATTCGTGTTCAAGATAAACACGTTGCAGGCTATGCTCATGAGGCTGGCAAACCCATTATCATTATTTATAATAAATGGGATACCGTCGACAATGAAGATGGTAAAATGGAAGCACTTAAAAAAGAAATATATAAAGAATTTATTTACCTAGATTATGCACCGATTGTTTTTGCTTCTGCAATCACAAAGAAGAGAATTCATACCATACTTCCGTTGGTAAATTTCGTGTATGAAAACAGTACAAGACGTATTTCGACAAGTGTGGTTAATGAAGTTATCCAAGATGCAATTATGTTAACACCACCACCAGCTCATAATGGACGCCAATTGCGTGTGCTATATGCATCACAAGTATCAGTGGCGCCACCTACTTTCGTTATTTTTGTAAATGAGCCTGAGTTATGTCACTTTTCATATGTAAGGTACTTGGAAAATTCACTACGTAAAGCCTTTGATTTTTCGGGAACTCCGATTCGTATTATAGTTAGAAAGAGGGCAAACTGATGAAAATTACTGTTGTTGGTTCTGGTAGTTGGGGGACTGCTTTAGCAAACGTTTTGGCTCAAAACGGACACGATATTTTAATTTATGGTGTCAACGAAGATGAGATTCGTGATATTAATGAAAATCACATGAATCAAAAGTATTTTGAGAATGTCAAACTTAATGAGAAATTGATAGCGTCTACTGATTATGACAATGTACTTGAATCTGAGGTAATTTTACTGGCAGTGCCCAGTGGCGCAATCGAATCCGTTTGTCTAGAACTCAATAAAAAATTAAACCATCCAGTTTATATTATTAATGTTGCGAAGGGTTTCCACCCTGTGTCGCATAAATATTTGATGGATGTCATTGAAGAAACCTTAAATCCAAAACTGTTGAAGGCAGTTATCAGCCTGATTGGACCTTCACATGCAGAAGAAGTGGTAATCAATCAATTAACTGCATTGAATGCTGTTTCTAAAGATTTAGAGGCGGCACAACTGGTTCAAGAGCTATTCTCAAACGATTTTTTCAGGGTTTATACCAATACTGATGTTATCGGGGCACAAATTGGAGTTGCTGTTAAGAATATCATTGCCTTGGCCAGTGGTGTTGCAAGTGGACTGGGTTATGGTGACAATACCCGAGCTGCATTGATAACCCGTGGTTTAAATGAAATGGCACGCTATGGCATGCATTTTGGCGGTAAATTGGATACTTTCTTAGGGTTATCAGGGGTCGGTGACTTGGTGGTAACTGCTACAAGTAAGCACAGTCGTAACTTTCAAGCAGGATTTGAAGTAGCCCAAGCTGGCGGTGCTGATAATTGGAATAAAACTAATCAAAAAACAGTTGAAGGTGTTATGGCCGCTAAGATTGTCCATGAAGAGGCTTTGAAACACAATATTGAGATGCCTATCACAGAACAAGTCTTTGAGGTGTTCTACAATAACAAAGATCCAAAACAAGCCATTCATGATTTAATGACGCGTGAGTTAAAACATGAAAATTATAAGAAATAGTCGTCTATTTGCTTGTTTTTTAGATGATTAAGTGATAGTATTATTTATACAATAGGAGGAAAAATTATGAGTAACGTAATCAACAAAAAAGCTTTGGTTGATAGCCTAGCTGACAAATTGGAACTAACAAAAAAAGATGCTACAACTTTCGTAGATGCATTTATTGATGAGGTTAAAGGTTCCTTAGAAAATAAGGATACTGTTGATCTTGCAGGATTTGGAAAATTCGAAATTAGAAACCGTCCTGAAAGAGAAGGATTTAACCCAAGAACAAAAGAAAAAATCACCATCAAAGCTTCAAACAATGTTGGTTTTAAACCTTCAAAAGCTTTAAAAGATTTAGTAAATCAGTAATTATACGAAATAGGAGCAGCTGCTCCTATTTTACTATACTTTGAAAGGATTGATTATCTATGCCATTTGTTGCGCTATTAGAGGGGAATATGATGATGTACATCATTCTTATTATCTCCGTAGTCATTTCAGGACTTGCACAGTCCTATGTCACTAAGAATTATCAAAAATATAGTAAGGTTAGAGTATTGAAGGGAATGAGTGGCGCTCAAGTTGCGCAACACATTTTGAATCTCAATAACATTACGGATGTAAAAGTCATTGAAAGTAAGGGCGGCCTTTTGTCAGATCATTTTGATCCTGCTAAAAAGGTTGTAGCACTCAGTCCTGAGGTGTATCACAATAATGCCATTGCATCTGTAGCTGTGGCTGCTCACGAAGTGGGTCATGCCATTCAGTATGCAACAGGATATCATGGTATCAAGCTTAGAAATCTATTGCTTAAACCAACGATTGTGGCCAGTCAATTGTCTCAGATTGTTTTAGTTATTGGTCTTTTGGTATCAACTGTCATGTTGGATGTTGGAATTATTATGTTGGCCGTCGTAGTTTTATTCCAATTGATTACACTTCCCATTGAATTTGATGCTTCTGCACGGGCTTTAAAGATTCTTAAGAAGGAACAATTGGTTGATCCTGCGGAGTATGATGGGGCTAAATCTATGTTGAATTCAGCAGCGTTAACCTATGTCGCAGCTGCATTGGGTGCCATTATGAACCTCTTATATTACATCATGTTACGTAATAACAGACGTCGTTAAAATAGGGAAATAAACTATAAACACATACTTAATGGTAGAGGTGTTCTACATGAAAAAGTTATGTGTTTTTTTATTGGCCGTGTCATTAATGACGCCATCCTATATCAATGTCAGTCGTGATAAATTAAACTATGAAATTTTGAGTATTGATATGAATAATAATTATGTTGTGATAAAAGGGTGGGCGCTCATGCCCCATATGCAACACTTTGAAAGTAGTGCATCGCATCAATACCAAATTGAACTTAAGACTTCCCAAGAGACTTTATATTACAATGGTAATTTAAATAATGTGAGTATGACAAAACAGATGGAGTATCGTGGATATCCAGTCTGTGGCAATGCTGTTTACCAAAGTAGCAGTTGTAACTATAGGTTTGAGAATGTTGGATTCACCTTTAACATTCCGATTTCAGAATTGAAACCGGACCAAGATTATGAACTCTATTTACATATGTACGCAAAAAATACGAAGAAGCATTATCGCATTCCTTTATTTTACGTACAGAATGGCGACAAGGTTATGAAACAAGGGGATATGACCTATTCTATCTTTAGTGACTATAAACATCTTCGTTTCTCAATATTTGCTTC
>CANRNG010000023.1 GCA_947631935.1 uncultured Erysipelothrix sp. | reverse complement strand
TATTTATATCTCAGTAGCAAGGACTCATAGGATGCATCCAAATAGAGCACCGTTAAATCAATCATGCCATTCTCAAAGGCACGCTTAAAAGTCGCAAAATCTTGCGCATTTACACTCAATGCTAAGTTTTGATAAGACGAGGTACCCACTTCTTCAAGTACCATTTCCACCAAGGAGTCTACCAACTTAACGGGATAACGATCAATACAGGTATAACCCATATCCTCTAAAACACCCATCGCAGTGGTTTTCCCTGCACCCGATACCCCTGTCACAAGCACTACTTTTTTTACATTCATATTCCCACCTCTATATCCATTATAACAAAAAAATCTAAGATTCCTTAGATTTTAATGCTTGAATATAATAGAAAGCCTCTTGAGCCGCAATCGAGCCATCATTGGCCGCTGTTACAATCTGTCTTAAGTCCTTCGCAACCACATCTCCAGCTGCATATAGACCCGCAATTCCTGTTTCCATCTTGCGGTTCACAATCACATAACGTTCTTCATTTAAAATATCCAGATCACCCAAGAAATTCGTAGCGGGATCTTGTCCAATATAAGGGAACAGTCCATCCGCTTTCATTTCAACAATTTCATCGGTATCTTTATTATAGAAGGCAACACCTGCCAAATGACCCGTTTCTGAAATTAAATAATGATCAGGCACATGATTTCGAATGACTTCAATCTTAGGATGTTTCAAAACTTGTTCCTGATTGATAATATCTCCTCTAAAGACATCTCTACGAATCACAAGTTTAACATGATCCGCAAAAGAGGTAAGGTACAGCGCCTCTTCCAACGCAGAGTTTCCGCCCCCAATAACAACCACTTCTTTTTGTTTGAAAAAAGCACCATCACATACAGCGCAGTAAGATAAACCTTTACCCAAGAGTAAATGATCTTGTGGGAATCCCAAAGTTCTTTCGACACTACCCGTTGCAACAATAATAGCCAAGGCTGTATAAGTGTTTCCATCTGCAGTATGAACGATGCGTTTATCACCATCAAAGCCAATGCCTGTAATATCACCATAAAGATACTCAGCACCCACACTGGCGGTATGGTTAAACATATTCAAGGAAAGATCTGCACCATTGATTTCAGAAAAACCAGGGTAATTACAAATTAAATCTGTTTTAATCATTTTACCTCCAGGCGCTTCTTTTTCCATCATGGCAACCTTGAGCCCAGCACGTGAAGCATAAATTGCAGCAGTCATCCCTGCAGGCCCTCCACCTACAATTATTAAATCATATTGTACGTCCATTCGTGGTCTCCTTCCAATACTCTTGGTAATTCACGCCAATCCGAAATGATCACATTGGGATTGGCATCTCTTAATTCTTGTTCTCTATTTTTATCAAAGATATAACCGATTGTAAAGGCACCTGCACGACGGCCTGCTTCGATATCTGTATGGGTGTCTCCCAAATAAATAAATGAAGCACGATCATAGAAATGATCATTCATTAACTTAATAATGCCTTCAGGATCTGGTTTGGGTGTATCATAGCGATCCAAGCCATACACAACGTCAAATAAGTGATCCATCTTGGTCATGGATAAAGCCATTTCAATGGGTTCAGTTAACTTACTGGACATCACTGTTAAGGTATATCCTTTTTCTTTTAAATCTTCCAGGACTTCAATGATATGATCCATTGGTTTCACATAGGCATCATGCATTTCATGAGAAACACTGCGATACGCCGCAATCATAGCGTCTACTTGATCTGCTTCAAAGAAGCGACTGAAACTATCATGGAGTGTGGGTCCTAAGAAGGAATATAGAATGTCATCGGTTAATTCAAACTCTGGTTTATATTTTTTGAATACATGTTTATAAGATTCAAAAATAACAGTTTGCGTATCCATAATGGTCCCATCAAAATCAAAGACCAAGACTGGTTTTTGTCTGGGGTAGAACTTTCTAAAACCACCATAAAATCCAATCAATCCTACCACCACAAAGATAACAGAAATGACTTGGGCGATTCTAAATTCTATCCCAAAGAGATGGAATAATAAGGCGTCATCGCGCATGGATTCAATAATAAATCTTACAGCACCATACCAAATTAAATACGCAAAACCCAAATCACCCCGTTTTAACTTCTTGGATTTCTTTAAAAATTGGGTAATCAATATCCAACCCAAAACATTTAACATCGATTCATATAAGAATGTGGGTGCTCTGAATTGACCCTCAATATACATATTGTTTTTAATAAAATCGGGAAAGAATCTAAAATATCTTTCAGATACAACACCACCGTAGGCTTCTTTATTCATAAAGTTACCCCAGCGTCCCAGGGCTTGGGCAATTAATACGTTGGGTAAGATGGCATCCACCCAATGCATGAAGTTGACCCCTTTTCTCTTTAAATAGAAGTAGGCAAAGCCAACCCCTGCGAAAAGTCCGCCATGAATCGCAAGTCCGCCATCTCTAAAGGCCAAAATGCGCATGGGATCTTGAATATAAGATTGAATATCAAAAAACAAGACATACCACAAACGGGCTCCTAAAATTCCAAATCCAAGAACACCCACAAATAAGGTGTCTAAATCATCGGTTGCGTAACCCATTTTTTTAATATTTGTCAAACTTAAATAATAGGCAATGAATGCCCCTGTCATAATTAAAACTGCATACCAAGCGATATCAACGCCAAAGATACGCACAAATGTTTGCATATTCGGGAAAAACTCAATCATTGTTTTGCTCCTTATTCTTCGCTCTAATGTGATCCATTACCCTTTTATCAAAGAGTTTCGAAGCATTAATGCCCCGCTCTTTAAGCATGAAATCACGGACACCTGACTCTACCAAGACTGCAAGGTTACGTCCTTCCTTAACTGGGAAGACAACTTTGGGAATGGATACGCCCAGTGTTTCATAGAAGATAGCTTCCTCTACACCTGCACGCAAGTATTCTTTATTGTTATCCCACTTCTCAAATTCAATCACAAATCGAATCTCTTCTTTTTCTAAAAATGAGCGCACCCCAAACATTTGCGTTACATCAATAATCCCAATACCACGAATTTCTAACATGGCTTTGATTAAATCAGGGGCTTCTCCCACTAAGGTTTCTTTAACTCTAGAGACCACAACACGATCATCCGCAATCAATGAGTGACCCATCAATATCAACTCAAGTGCAACTTCGGATTTACCCATACCGGATTCACCGGTAATAAGTACACCATTTCCAAATACGTTCATCAATACCCCATGGACTGAAGTGGACAAGGCCAAGGCTTCATCCAAGTATGTCACAATATCCACCATCAATTCTGATGTTTTGAGGTTGGATGAGAAAACTGGAAAGTTCTTTTGTTTTGCGACTTTCAACAATATGGGATGAATCTCAATATCACGAGAAATAATTGCCATCGGCGTTTCTTCACTTAAGATAAAATCAAATCGCGATTCAAGATCTTTCTCTTCAATCGTTTTCAAATAGGCACTCTCTTTATTTCCAATCAAAACAACCCTTTTGGGTTCCGCATGGTCTTTAAACCCTGCGAGTTCTAACCCCGGACGGGATACGTTGGGAATGGTTAAGGTGCGTTCTAAAGAATGATCATCACCCGTAATCTGTTTGAGATTAAAATGTTCTTTCATATCTCTAACGGTACATGTTTTACGTTCCATATATTATGCCTCCAATACTTTCTTTAAGTATTTCCCTGTATAACTGGCTTCTACTTTAATTACTGCTTCTGGGGTGCCACTGGTTAAGACTGTGCCCCCAAAGGCGCCGCCCTCAGGTCCCATGTCAATAATATGGTCTGCTGATTTAATCACATCCAAATTATGTTCAATCACCAATACTGTATCACCATTGTCAACAATATGATTTAAAACCGCAATCAATTTTTTAACATCTTCACTGTGAAGTCCAGTTGTTGGTTCATCCAACACAAACATTGTTTTACCTGTTGGCGTTCTTTGAAGCTCAGATGCCAGTTTAACCCTTTGGGCTTCACCCCCACTGAGTGTTGTGGCAGATTGACCCAGTTTAATATACCCCAGTCCCACTTCTTTTAAAGTCATTAATCCTTTTTTAATTTTAGGGATTGCACTGAAGAAATCATAGGCTTCATCAATACTCATTTCTAGGATATCATAGATATTTTTTTCTTTATACGTTACTTGCAGGGTTTCATTATTATAACGCTTCCCATCACATTCTGTACATTTAACATAGACATCCGGCAAGAAGTGCATGGAGATACGTTTGACCCCATCTCCCTTACATACTTCACATCGACCCCCACTCACATTGAATGAAAATCTTCCTTTATCATACCCTCTAATTTTAGCTTCAGGTGATTGTGCATAGAGTTCACGAATATCATCGAAGACCCCGGTATAGGTTGCAGGGTTACTACGTGGTGTACGACCAATTGGATTTTGGTCAATGGTGACAAGTTTATCTATATTTTCCAAACCCTTGATACTCTTATGTTTACCTGGCTTAATGCGTTGTCTTCCTAAGGACTGATACACAGCTTTACTCAAGACCTCATTGACCAAGGATGATTTACCACTACCACTGACCCCAGTGACCGCAATAAATTTACCCAAAGGAAATTTAACATCAATGTCTTTAAGATTGTTGGCGGCCGCTTTCTTTACTTCTAAATATAAACCATTGCCTTTACGTCTTGTGGCAGGCACTTCTATTTTCCGTTTTCCTGATAAATATTGACCGGTAATGGATCTTTCGTTATTCATGGCATCTTCTAAAGTACCATTCACAATAACTTCTCCCCCATTTTCACCCGCACCAGGACCAATATCCACAATCCAATCACTGGCCATCATCGTTTCTTCATCGTGTTCAACCACAATCAAGGTATTTCCCAAATCACGCATATCATGCAGTGTTTTAATCAAGCGCGCATTATCGCGTTGGTGTAAACCAATGGAGGGTTCATCTAAAACATAAAGAACCCCTGTTAGTTTGGATCCAATTTGCGTTGCCAAGCGAATACGTTGGGCTTCTCCACCCGATAAACTACCCGCAATACGATCTAAGGTCAAATACTCCAAACCAACATCTTTTAAGAATGTGAGGCGTGATCTAATTTCTTCCAATACAAGCTCTGATATGGCTTTTTTCATGGGATCTAAATCCAGGTTATTGATATAGCCTAAAGCATCATCAATGGCTAAAGCTGTATACTCGGGTAGGTTTTTCTCTCCGACATGGACACATAGTGCATGTTCATTGAGACGACTCCCATGACAGACTGGGCATTGTGCTTCTGATAGAAATGAGGCATACCACTCACGAGCATGGGTGGATGAGGTATCGCGATGACGTCTTTCAATTAAGTTCACAATCCCCTCTAAATGTTCATTTTTACGCATCATATTTCCAGAACGGGTATGGATGGTATATTGAACAGGTTTATCTGAACCGTATAATAATAGGTTTAATTGTTTCTTCGTGAGTTTATTGATGGGTGTATCCACATCGACTTTGGCATAATCCATTAATTTTTCAAACGTTTGCCATTCAATGTTTTGGGTATTCACAATATTTTTATAATAGCGAATCCCGCCTTTTGCGATAGACAACGTATCATCAGGGATTAATAAATCCAAATCCAAAGATTGTGTCATCCCCAAACCATTACATGTATGACATGCCCCTAAGGGTGCATTGAATGAAAAGAGTCTGGGTTCAATATCAGGGACTGAAAAGCCACAATAGGGACAGGCGAATTTATTAGAAAAAACTTCAATGTGTTCGCCTTTTTTAACCTCTAAGATACCACCTGATAATTTAATGGCAGTCTCAACGGAGTCATTGAGTCTAAATTGACTTTCTTCCTTTTTAACAATCCGGTCGACAACCACTGAAATATCATGATTCTTTGTTTTTCCCAAACGCTTAACCTCATCTAAGAGTGTCAATTGACCATCGATATAAGCACGGATATAACCCTCTTTTCTTAAGTCATTGAGAATCTCAACATGTTCCCCTTTTTTTCGCTTAATAATGGGAGCCATAATCTCAAGACGGCTGCCCTCTTCATAGCCCATAATTTTATCCACAATTTGTTTGATGGATTGGGATGAAATTTCAATATTATGGATGGGACAAATCGGCGTTCCGATTCTTGCATAAAGGAGTCTGAGGTAATCATAAATCTCAGTGACTGTACCCACCGTACTTCTTGGGTTATTGCTGGTTGTTTTTTGGTCAATCGCAATGGCAGGTGAAAGTCCCTCAATGCGTTCCACATTGGGTTTTTCCATATTGCCTAAAAATTGTCGTGCGTAGGAACTTAAAGATTCCACATATCTTCTTTGGCCTTCTGCATAAATTGTATCAAATGCCAAGGATGTTTTTCCACTTCCAGAAAGTCCAGTCATAATAATCATTTTATTACGAGGAAGTTCGATATCAATATTCTTTAAGTTATTCTCTTTTGCACCTTTTATAATAATCTTATCTTTCAAGCAAAGTCGCCTCCAAACTATTCCTTATTATACCATGATTTTGGTTTACTTTATATTCATTCACTTAGGGAAGTCAAAAAAAAGCTTGAGTATGACTCAAACTTTTGTTTTCAATTATTCATCCATTAATTCTTGATATACATCCATATATTTATCCACAGAAGCATCCCAACTGAAGTCTTTTTTCATGCCCCGACGCATCAGTTGGCGCCAGCGTTTGTCATCTTTATAAAGCGCTATGGCTGAATCAATCATCTTCAACATCACATGGGAGTTAAAGTCAATGAAACTAAAACCCGTCCCTGTATTGCGTCTTGGATCATAAGGTACCACGGTATCTCTTAAGCCCCCTGTTTCATGAACGATGGGGACTGTCCCATATCGCAATGACATCAATTGTGAGAGTCCGCAAGGTTCAAAGGCCGATGGCATCAAAAACATATCGGCAGAACCATAAATTCTTTGAGCCAGTTTGGCGTCAAATTTAATTAAAGCTCGCATTTTATCGGGAGCCTTACTTTCAAAGTATTTAAAACTATCTTCATATTGGGAATCACCAGTACCCAACACCACGTATTGAACATCGCGTTCTAAGAGTGGATACATGACCTCATTGATTAAGTTAAATCCTTTTTGGTCCGTTAAGCGACTGATCGAGGCGATAAGGGGGATGTCTTTATTGACGGGCAATCCCAATTCTTCTTGGAGCAATTCTTTATTTAAAAGTTTTTTATCCAAAGACTGAACACCAAAGTGATGTTCCAAATGGGGGTCTGTCTTGGGGTTATACACATCGTTATCGATCCCATTTAAGATACCCCTTAACTTCCAGGCATTAAAGGTTAAAATGCCATCTAATGTTTCCCCAAATTCACGGGTTTGGATCTCACTGGCATAGGATGGGGATACTGTGGTAACCACATCGGAATAGTGAATTCCTGCTTGAAGGTAGTTCACATTGCCATGATACATCACATCACCCACATAGGATGTAATCCCAAAGAGACTTTCCATCACAATGGGGTTGTAGACCCCTTGGAATTTAATATTGTGGATGGTCAGAATTTTTCGAATGTCTTTATATTGTTCAATCCATCCATATTTATGAACCAATAACATGGGTATCATGGCTGCATGCCAATCATGAACATGGATAATATTGGGAATGAAGTCTACTTTTTCCATCATTTCAATGGCAGCCATTGAGAAAAATCCAAAGCGCTCACCATCATCCCAATAACCATAGGCCTCATCGCGATCGAAAAGTTCCATATTATCGATAAAATAATATTGAACCCCATCATGTTTAATCGTGGATATACCACAATACACGGTTTTCCATCCCATGTGTAAATCAAAGTGCGTTATGTGTTCCAATTCATCTTCATATTTTTCTTTAATCGTACGATACAAAGGCAAGACCACACGAACATCTGCGCCTTTGGCGATTAAATTTTTGGGGAGTGTACCGACAACGTCGGCCAACCCCCCTGTTTTTATGAAGGGAACACTTTCAGATGCAACAAAGAGTATTTTCATTGTGCGTAATCTTGGGTTACGTGTGTATTCTTTTCAATGACCAAGACTTGATCCTTCGTTCCTTTTAAAACAACCCCTGGATCTACGGTGACCCCTTTATCCAAGATAACATATTGAAGTTGGGCACCTTCACCAATGGTACAACCCGACATTAAGATCGCGTCTTTGACGAAAGCATCTTTTTCAACAACGACTTTTCTAAAGATAAATGTGTTCTCCACATGTCCATCGAGTAAGCAGTTGGTGGCAACTTGAGAATTTCTCACAACCACACCGTCACAGTAATAGGTTGGTGCTCCAGATTGTGACTTGGTTAGAATTGGAATACTGCTATGGAATAGCGCATTATAGTTTCCCAAATCCAAGAGCTTCATACTGACTTCAAAGTAGTTTTGAACAGAATGAATGGGTTCCATAAAGCCAGTGTATTCAAAGGCCGATACTTTATAGTCTTGTAGGTATTTCTTAATCACAAGAGTTAGGTTTTCATAGACCCCATCTTCGTTGGCACGTCTTAAGATTTCCTTTAGCTTATCCTTTTTCAAAAAGAATACGTTTGCTAGGGATAGTCCATTATTGTCATTTGTGATGGCTGTTACATAACCCTCTGAGTCCAATTCAACACCATTTAGTGTTTCGTGTGGGGCAATTTTATAAACCACTGTAATATCTGCTTCTTGTGCGAGGTGGTGTTTATAAATCGCATCGACATCTATTGTTTGTACAATTTCGCCACCCATCACCACAACATAAGGTTCTTCGCCTTTATCTAAGAACACATGATGGTCCATATAGAAGTCATGGGTTCTTTCTTGGTGAATATAATCAAATCGTTTCCAAACTTGTTGGGAGAAGGTAAAGAGTCCCCCTTTGATGGTGGCATCAAAGTCCCATTCTTTACCACTTCTAACGTGGTCATAAATGGAGCGTCCACTTTCATCAATAAATAAGGCAGCCGATTCAATCCCGGCATAGTTTAAACTTGACAACATAAAGTCAATCACACGATAGCGACACGCAAAGGGCAATCCAGCAATGGGTCTGTAATCTGTCAGGGGTGAAAGATAATCCGTAACACCACTTAAATTAATAATTGCGCTATACTTATTCCCTCTCATCACTGTCACCTCCTACAACTTCTCCATATCCAATAACTAATATTTCTTCAGGTGTACCATGTAATATGGCATTATCGGCAATCTTGGCTTCTTCACCAATGATGGTATAGCGAATATCCGCATTTTTTCCAATCACCACATTAGACATCACAACGGAAGCATAAACATACGCATCCCTTCCCACTCTTACATCTTGAGAGAGGATGGATTGTTCAACTGTACCATCCACAAAGGTACCATCCACAATCATGGAACGTGTTACCTTGGCGTTTTCTGAAATAAATTGGGGTGGGCTGGCAGTATATCTTGTATTAATACGCCAATCTTTTTCTCGGATGTTGAGTTCATGATTTGGATCTAAGAATTCCATATTGGCCTCCCATAGACTTTCAATCGTTCCCACATCTTTCCAATATCCTTTAAATGGATGCGCAAAGACACGTTCACCATTCTTTAGGTAGCGTGGAATGACATCCTTACCAAAGTCCATCAATTCCCCTGTTTTCGCTTGGTCTTCCACTAAGTAGCGTCTTAAGTCTTCCCATGTGAAAATATAGACACCCATGGAAGCCAAAGTACTCTTGGGTTCTGCTGGTTTTTCGTAAAATTCAATAATCCGTCCTGTATTATCCGTCTCCATAATCCCAAAGCGACTGGCCTCTTCTAAAGGCACTTCGATTACCGCAACCGTGAGCTTGGCATTATTTTCAATATGGTCATCCAACATCTTTGAATAATCCATTTTATAAATATGGTCACCCGATAAAATTAAGACGTATTCAGGGTTTTGACTGTCAATATAAGTAATATTTTGGTAAATCGCATTGGCCGTTCCTTGGAACCACTTCTTGCCATCTGCACTGGAATAAGGTTGAAGGATTTTAACGCCGTCATTACTACGACTCAATCCCCATGGACTCCCATTTCCAATATGTGCATTTAACTCTAAGGGTTGGTATTGGGTCATGACACCCAATTCATATACTTTTGAGTTATAGCAGTTTGAAAGCGCAAAGTCGATAATACGATAACGACCCCCAAATGGGACAGCAGGTTTGGCAGTTTCTTTTGTGAGTTTACCCAAACGGGTTCCTTGGCCTCCAGCCAAGATGACACCTATCATTTCTTTCTTCATGTTTCATCTCCTCTTTTTTAGTACCAACACACCATAGGCTGGCACAACCAATTCTATACGTTTATCCACAGTTTCATAGGTTGAAACTTGGTAGGTCCAATTGCCTCCAAATTCTACCATTTCAGAGTTCACCACCACATCGTAAATCCCGTTCTCTTTCACCTCCAGTGTATAGGCATCGTGTTGGTGGGGTATAAAATTCATTAAGATATAGAAATCTTTTCGTTTAATAAACATCATGGCGTTTTCTTCACGCACCCACAGTACTTCCATATCATCTTCATAAAAAGCAGCTTCAGTACGGTATAAACCGTTCATTACTTTAATAAAATACTGGTATTCCTTATTGTATTCATTGGTTAAGGCATTCCACTCCAACTCTTCATAGAATCGCCACTCCAAATATTGGCCTATTTCATTGCCCATAAAATTAAGCTTTTTACCCACAACAGCCATCATCCAAGCATTGAGTAATTTCAGTTGTGCAAATTGGTTATAACGGTTCCCTGGCATCTTATCCAAAAGCGATCGTTTTCCATGAACCACTTCATCATGAGAGAGTGCCAGAATATATTTCTCGTGTCTCATATACACAAATACAAAGGTCAAAAGGTCCATATGGTGGTTTCGATAAATGGGATCCATCTCAAAGAAACGAAGGGTATCATTCATCCAGCCCATATTCCATTTGTAGTCAAAGCCAAGTCCCCCTTCAGAAGGCGGCTTGGTGATGCCATCCCAAGATGTACTTTCTTCAGCAATCATCATCACATTCCCAAATGTTTTATGAATGGTGTTATTCAGTTTTCTTAAAAATGCAATCCCCGCATGATGGGTATTGGATCCATCTTCATTCAATACATGAGGTTCTAAATCATAGTCCAAATACAACATATTGGATACCGCATCTACCCGAATCCCATCCACATGAAATTCTTTAAGCCAATAGAAAGCAGACGATATCAAAAAAGATTGTACCTGTGTTTTCCCCAAATCAAAATTATGGGCACCCCATCTCAGGTTCTTAGCCATGATGGGATTGTCAGATTCAAAAGTGGGGGTACCATCAAAATATGCGATCGCGTCATAGTTCTGACTGAAGTGTCCTGGAACCCAATCCAAAATAACACCCAGACCCATCCCATGGGCCGCATTCACAAAACGCTTGAGCCCTTGCGGATCACCAAAGCGTCCCCCTACCGCAAAGTACCCTGTAATTTGATAACCCCAAGACGCATCCAAGGGATGGTCCATCACAGGCATCAACTCAATATGGGTATATCCCATTTCCTTAACATAAGGTAAAAGCGATTCTATCAAATCATCAAATGAATAGTTAGTACCATCATAATGTTTTTTCCAACTCGATAGATGGACCTCATATATATTAACCGGTCCTTTATTTCTATTTTTTAAATAGGTATCATCATGCCAATGAAAACCAGGATCATCATACACCAAAGACGCATCTTTGGGAGGTGTTTCAAACCGATGCGCAAATGGATCTATTTTATAAACAATTTGACCCTCCTGCGTTTCAATCGCATACTTATAAGCCTGATTGTCATATACATTATTTTTAAAAAGTGTATAAACACCACTTTCAAATACGGGGTACATACTTTCTTTTTCCCAATTATTAAAATCGCCCACTAAAAATACATTTTTAGCACGCGGCGCCCACACAGTAAAACGAAAACCATCCTGTCCTGATTCATGCGTTCTTACACACCCCATGAATTGATAGGCTTCAAAACTGTTTCCTTCATTAAACACCTTTAATGTATCTAAAAAATTGGATTGGAACACCCAGAAAACCCCCTTTTATATAAAAAAATCCACACCAATAACACTTTGTTTAATTCATCAAAATGTCATAAGTATGGATCCATCTCTTATGGTTAAATTATACTTTCAAAATCATATATTGTCAATTGGGTTCGGGTCTTATTTTCCTTCATAAACTTAGGATTATGAGATACCATCTCAATTGAGCAACGTACTTAATTGTTCTGATAGCACATCACTATTGGTTATTTTATATATTTTCCCATCACCATAAGTTAAATAACTTGAAGTGTCTGAAAACCATAACTCAATTGCACCTTCATCAGTAAATAATATTACAAAGTAAGTCAAATCATACTTACCCGCAAGATTTGAATCATCGAAGATTAATCTTAGAACTTTGATGTCTTCTGTAATCTCAACCAAAGCATCATGATCAACGTTTTCTTGTACCTTATCTAAGTAACGTATTTCCGCCCTACTATATTCACCAAAATCCGGAGAAAAAGGCATGAAATATATTACGTTCGCAATGGTTAATAAAATTGTTACTGCACATGTATAAATTGAATACTTCTTATTCTTTGAAATAAGAAAGTATACAAATAAAGCAGCAACAGCAATTGTAGCGAGTACCAATAATATTCCCATAATATTACCTCGATTCTTAAATAATGGATGAAGTGACTTAAACAGTGCCGATGGTATGATTACTATAGAAAAGGCTGCACATTTATGATCCCCCAGGACTTTTACCTTTTCTGTGTATCAATATTATAGATTGGGTTGGTTTTATAGCATCAATTAAGCCACTTCTTCATTAAACTCCCACCCAAAAACATTATAATCAACAAAAGTGTAAAATGACGAATTTTTGATTAAATGGTATGTTTTTTGATTAAACGGTACTTTTTTGGGTTAATTTGTCATAAAAAAAGGAAAAACCAGGCGTGAACCTGGTTAAACTTTTGCTTTAATTTCCATAATAATATCGCGTAATTGGGCAGCCCTTTCAAAGTCAAGAATGGCAGCTGCTTCTCGCATTTCTTTATCCAAACGATCCAAGACTTCTTGAACATCTTTGATATCTTTGGTTTGTTTGGTGCGAACCCGGCGGGCGAGTTCTTTGGTTTCTTTACCCGCAATTACATCTCTAATTTCTTTAATGATTGTTTTTGGTGTAATGCCATGTTCCTTATTGTAACTGTCTTGAATATCGCGACGGCGTTTGGTTTCATCCAAGGTATATTGCATTGAATCTGTGATTCGATCTGCATACATAATCACATGACCATGTTCATTACGGGCTGCACGTCCTACAATTTGGACCAAGGATCGCTTTGATCTTAAGAAGCCTTCTTTATCCGCATCTAGGATTGCGATCAAACTGACCTCTGGTAAATCAAGTCCTTCCCTTAACAAGTTAATTCCAATCACGACATCATATTTACCCAATCTTAAATCTCGTAAGATTTCAATCCGTTCCAATGTTTTGGTTTCATGGTGGAGATAGGAGACTTTAATATCGAGCTCTAATAGATAAGAAGTTAACTCCTCGGCCATTTTAACTGTGAGGGTTGTGATAAGGACCCTTTCATTTCTTTTTTTTCTTTCATGAATTTGTTCAATAAGATCATCTACCTGTCCTTTAGAAGGTTTCACCTCAATGGTGGGATCTAAAAGACCCGTCGGACGGATGATTTGTTCAACAATTTTATGGTCTACTTTTTCAAGTTCATAATCACCTGGTGTTGCTGAAACATAGATTGTTTGGTTTTGAACAGACTCAAATTCTTCAAAAGTCATGGGTCTGTTATTCATGGCACTGGGCAATCTAAACCCAAATTCAACCAAGGTACGTTTACGGCTTTGGTCACCATTATACATGCCCCTTACTTGAGGAAGTGAGGCATGGGATTCATCGACCACAAATAAATAATCATCGGGGAAGTAATCAAAAAGGGTAAAAGGTCTTTGGTTTTCTGTTCTACCATCAATATGCATGGAATAGTTTTCAATTCCCTTACAAATCCCAAATTCTCTTAACACTTCTAAATCGTGTTCCGTTCTTTGGCGAAGGCGTTGTTCTTCCACCAGTTTGTTGTGGTCTTTAAAATAGACCAACCTTTCTTGGAGTTCTGCTTCAATATTTTCACAGGCTTTACGAATGTGTTCAAGATCCCTTGCGTATTCATTGGCTGGGAAAAGATGGTACACCATATAAGCATCTCTTACATGACCCGTAATCTTATCCAATTCCACAATGCGGTCTATCTCATCTCCGAAAAACTCAATCCGAATCACAAAAGCATCTGAGTGTCCCGGTATAATCTCAATGGAATCGCCTCGGACTCTAAAAGTACCCCGGCTTTGTTCCATATCATTGCGTGTGTATTGTCTTGCAACCAAGTCTTTTAAGAGCGTTTCACGGTCAATTTCCTGTGACACTCTTAAAGTATAGAGCATGGCTTGGTAATATTTGGGATCAGAGGTTGCATAAATACTCGCCACAGAAGCCACCACAATGGTATCTCTTCTTTCAAGGATTGAGTTTTGAGCAGCCAGGCGTAACATATCCAATTCTTCATTAATCATGGATGTCTTTTCAATATACGTATCTGACCCTGGTAAATAGGCTTCTGGTTGATAGTAATCAAAGTTTGAAACAAAGTATTCGACACGGTTGTTGGGGAAAAATTCTTTAAATTCAGAATAGAGCTGTCCTGCCAATGTTTTATTATGCGCAAACACCAAGGTAGGACGATTGAGCTTGGCAATGACTTGTGAAATTGTAAAAGTCTTACCAGTCCCCGTTGCACCCAAAAGAACTTGGGCCTTTTTTCCATCATGAATGCCTTCTGTTAATTGTTGAATGGCTTTAATTTGGTCCCCTTTGGGTTCATATTTTGAAACGATTTCGAATTTTTGACTCAAGGTTGCATCACCTCTAGCGCGCGTTGGTATTGGGTATCGTGAACTTTTTTATTAAATGACCATTCTTTAATGGTTGCTGAATAAACCGATGTGATCGTATTTTCATCAATCAGATCGCCTGTATCCAAACCGACATCTGCCTTAAACTTTAAGAGGGCAGCTTCTGTTTTCGTATCATAATAACCATCTGTACGGCCGGTATGATAACCTAAGAAGTGTAACCCTTTTTGAACATAGGCTACCGCATCATGGACCGAGTCTACATGGACATTGATGGCTTCCTCGGATGAAATAAAGTTTGCATAGAAGATTTCAGGCAGTTTGACTTCGATATCTGGAACAATACCCACATTGTTAATGCTTTCTTTTAAAGGTGAGTACCATTTCGCAAAGGTGTACTTTAGGAAAGAACTGTCCACACCATCTTGAACTTGGGTTTGAACTGTCCCTTTTCCATAGGTGACATCTCCAATAATGGTAGCACCCAGATTATCTCTTAATGCAAGCGCAAAAACTTCGGATGCACTGGCTGTATTGCCATTCACAAGGATGGTAATGTGATCATATTCATAAACCGCATCATCATGATCTACCACATATTCAACTTCATTTCCTGTGGTGAATTTTTCATAATAGATGGTGGTGCCACTTTCAAAGAATAACCTTGAAAGTTCGTTGATCGCATCCAAATAGCCACCGCCATTGTCTCTAAAGTCAATAATTAAGTTTTTGGCACCTTCATTTTTGAAGTGTGATAGATAGATTTCTGTTGCATATTTTAAATTGGACCCAAAAGAGGCAATTTCCAAATAAGCAGTGTTGTCATCTACCATTTCACCCCATGTGAGTGCGTTAACGGAATCCCGAATAACTGTAAATGTGATGGTTTCACCCAATCTATTAACTGTAATATCCACTTCTGTGCCACGTTCACCTAAGATATAATCTCTAAGGTCTTGGTCTTCAGTCATATCAGCGATGCTGAGATCATCCACTTTCAACATGATATCTCCAGCCAGTAAGCCTGCACGTTCTGCTGGGGATTCTTTGAAGACTCGGGTAATTAAGTTTTCATCCGCAAAGTATTGAACCCCAATTCCCACAAAGGACATATCAATGGAGTCCGTAAATATTTGGGATTCCTCTAAGGTCATATAAGAAGTATGGGGATCGCCATTGAGATCAATCATCCCATTAATCGCATTTTCAATCAATTCACTGGCGGGATCTTCCATATCTTGGGTAAAGAACCAACCACTCAACAACCGATTGTAGACACGTTCAAAACGAGCAATATTGGCATTGGATGCCAAAGGCTCTTGTTGGGAAAAGACAAAACCAAAGGTCCATCCAATCGCTAAAGAAACAGTCACGATGATGATTGTTTGCCAAATTTTTATTTTGGATTTCTTTTCTTTCTCAATTTCATCAGGCCACTTATGTCTTTCTAATTTAATTTTAATTTTATCGTTATCCACTTACATCACTCTTCTCTTTTTTTATAAAATTAACGTAACTTTATTATACACCAAATCAAACTAAATATGATAAACTTTACTAACACGGAGGTAAACATGAAAAACATTACAGTGTTCTTGGGTTCTCGTACCCCTTCTAATCCAATTTATTTGGAGGCAGTCAAAGAACTCGCAACAAAAATTGCTATAAATAACCATACTTTAGTGTATGGAGGTGCGCAAGTGGGCACCATGGGTATCCTTGCGGATACTGCTTTAAACCACCAAGGTAAGGTGGTGGGTATCATGCCCAAGGTTTTGGCGGACGCTGAAAGGTTGCATCCCAATTTAACAGAAACCATCGTAGTTAAAGATATGCACGAAAGAAAAGCAACCTTACAAGCAATGGGCGATCTCTTTGTGAGTATGCCTGGGGGTTGTGGCACGATGGAAGAAATCTTTGAAGTCATTACTTGGAATCAAATTGGTATTCACAATAAACCTTATTGTTTTATGAATATTGATCACTTCTATGATGGTATTAAAACTTATGTTGAAAATGCCCATGATTTGGGTTTTATTTCAACTCAAGACTACCAAAAGATTCATTTCTTTGATTCAGTCGATGCTTTATTCAGTTCTGATTTAATTTAAAAAGAGAAACAGCAATCCGTTTCTCTTTTTCTCATTTCTTATACACCCCAATAAGAAGCGGGGTTCATTCTACAATTTGGAACCATACCTTTGATTTCGCAGCGGTTTCCATATTCATTGGATGAAGAAGATCCTCCCAATCCAAATTGAATGTTTTGAGGTCCATTATACCAATTATCATAGGCTTCTTGGATACTGATGCTTCCCAAATAGAATATCTCTACGTGAACATGGGGTCCAGTTGAACTTCCAGAGCTTCCCATCAATCCAACCCGTTGGCCTTTAGAAATACTTTGGCCGCGCGCTACGCTGACACCGCCATTTTGAAGGTGGGCATAGATGACACCATAGGTTCGATCGTCCGCACTGACAATCATTAAGACATAGTTACCATAACTACCCCCACAGGTACTGGATAACGACCCATAGGTTGGACAACCATTGTTGGTTGCGATCACAATACCATTGGCAGGCGCATAAAGTGGCGTTCCAACACCACTTGCCAAGTCTAGCCCAAGGTGTTTTCCACCTCCGGCATAAGCCCAAGGTCTACCACTGACATAGTATCCCGATGAAACAGGGAATCCAAGGCCACCATAAGATGTCTCAATGGGTCCAATGGACTCAATGCGACTTACCGCAAGTTTGCGCTCTTCTTCAGCGGCTGCTTGTGCAGCAAGCAGTTCGTTATATTCTCTTCTAAGCACAATCACACGTTCTTGCGCATAGGCTTTTAACTGTTCTTGATACGCAACACGTTCTTCTTGACGTTCCATCAAACTGATAACCGATTTTCTTTGGAAATCGATATCTAATTTGTCTTCTTCTAACTGCGCTTTTTCCTCATTGAGGGCACGGATATTGTCTTTGTTTTTTCCGTTGATTAAATTCATACCTTCAACCCTACGGGAAATATCCGAGAAGTTTGAAGCACCAAAAATAAAGTCCACATAGACATTGATTCTGGTGGTTGATTGAATGTTGACCATATAATTTTGAGCCGTCTCCAGTTTCTCGTCAATCACAATTTGTCTTGCTTCAATTTTTTCTTCTAAAGCAACAATTTGACGTTCCAAAATTACCACTTCATTTTTATATCCAGCAATTTCTTCATTTAAGGCTTCAATCGCAATGGTTGCCTCTGTCAACAATTTTTCATCTGCTCTAATATCCCCAGAAATACTGGAGATATCATTTTTGATGTTGCTGAGGTTTTTATCCATTTCAGCTTTTTTATCTTTAAGATATTGTTCATATGCATCACAAGAGGCTTTATTGTCAACATAGCTCTCTCTTACAGAACAAATTCTATCCCATTTATCTTCTTCTTGACTGTAATCTATTTGCGAGAAGACAGGGAGAAAAAGCGTGGAAACTAAAAATCCAATGAGGGTTAAAATGAATATTTTTTTAACTATCTTGTCCATCGTAATCGCCTACTTACTGTAATTAAACTTCCAAATGCACCCACCAACGCACCCGCTATAATTAAGACACTTGAAACTTGCCATATAAGGGGTTGTGCTGGGACCAATCTAAACATGTTTCCCAAGCTTGTGCTTTGCATTTCATAGAATCGGGAATAACCATAAACGGTCAAGCCAATGGGTATTAGGGATCCTAAGACACCAATTAACATGCCTTCAATAATAAAGGGCCATCGAATAAACCAGTTGGTTGCACCTACAGTTCGCATAATAGAAATTTCTTTTTGTCTTGAGTGGATGGTCGCACTGATGGTATTGGCAATTAAGAAAACCGCCACTGCACTCAGCACAATCACAAACACAAATCCAGCATTTCGAGTCCAACTCATGGCATCAATGAGGGTTTGAGTCCCATCGCCACCATAAGCTACTTTATAAATGCCTTCCAATTCACCAATGGTTTCAGAGACAGCTTTGACATCGACGCCAGAACTTACATTTGCGATAAAGACATCCATCATGGGGTTGTCTTCACCTCTAAAGTCACCAAATAAGACTTCTCCTTCTTCACCTTGGTTTGCGATAAAGACTTCCAGTTCAGTATCTTTATCAGAGAAGGTAACATTCAATATCCCAGGGATATTTTTAATGGTTGCTTCTAGCTTATCAATCTCACTTTGGTCTGTCTCATGTTCTATTTGAACATAGAGCGCAACATTTTCTTCAATTTGTTTTGTTATTTGATTGATGTTTTGACTCAATAAAATAAAGACTGACATCAACAGTAACATCACTGTCATGGATGAAATGCTTGAAAATGACAAAGCGAAATGACGAAATACGCCTAAAAAACCATCTTTAATATGTCGTATAATTCTACTCATTTTCGTTGTACATATCCTCCCTGTTGTAAGTCCGCTACCAAATAACCTTGGTCTAAGGCAATGGTTCTTTTCTTATGGGTGTTTACCAAATCTACATCATGGGTGACCATGAGCACCGTTGTATTTTCTTCTTCATTAATTCTTTCAAGTAGCTGTATAATTTCTTTTGATTTCTCGGGGTCTAAGTTCCCTGTTGGCTCATCTGCAATCAACAAACTGGGCTTATTGGCAATGGCTCTTGCGATTGCGACCCTTTGTTGTTGCCCACCTGAAAGTTCACGTGGAAAAGACTGGGCTTTCTCTACTAAGTCTACCAGTCGTAATACTTCTCTTACACGCTTGCGTAATTTATGGCGTGGTGTATTCACCACTTCCAGCGCAAATGCTATATTCTCAAAAACTGTTTTTGAATCCAATAATTTAAAATCCTGAAAAACCACACCGATATGTCTTCGATAGTGCGGTACTTTGGAATGTTTGAGTTTTCCAACGTTAAATCCACTGACCAAAACCTCGCCTTTACTTGGTTTTTCTTCACCATCTAAAAGCTTTATCAAGGTGGATTTGCCTGAACCAGTTGGTCCTATAATATAAACAAATTCACTGGGAGAAACCTCCAAGTCAATGTTATGGAGTGCATTGACGCCATTCTTATACTGTTTTGAAACTTCTCGCATCAATAACAAACTACCCACTTCCTTCCTATGTTAAATTATAACACAATCTATATGTACTTTCGGTGAAACTAGTTTTTATAGAAACCATTCCCATGGACTTCTGTCGCATTGGAGACGATAAGAAAGGCTTCAGGATCAATCTCTTTCACAGACTTTTCAAGTTTTGCGTATTGATCTGTGAGTAAAACCGTCATGATAATTTTCCGCGGATTTTGGGTGTAGCCCCCTTCTGCATTGAAAAGGGTTGCGCCCCGATCAATTGAAACCAAAATAACATCCAAAACAGCCTCAACATGATCGGTAATAATAAAGACTTGTTTCATTGAAATCCCATTTAATGTTTGTACGACATCAACCATTTTTGACATACTGTAAGCAGAAATCAAACCAACTAAAGCTGCTTCAATCCCAAAAGTAGTAATCCCCAGTAGAATGGTTAGACCATCCACAATAATCATCCAACTGTGGGTTTTAATATTGGTGTATTTTCCTAAAATTAAAGGCGGTACATCCATTCCCCCTGTACTGGAACCCACTCTAAACACGATTCCAATACCCAATCCAGAAACCAAGCCTCCATATAATGAAGCCAGAAGCGGATCAATATTTCCCTGGAAATTAAATTGGCCCAGCATTTTAATGATAATGGGGTATAAAATACTGCTCGCAATGGTTTTCAGAGCAAACCCTTTTCCTAAAAATAAATAACCCAGAACAAAACAAATCACAATTAAACCGGTAATGATATTTTCAACAGAAATATCTAAAAGGGGAGAAAGTGCGATTGCCACACCTGCTACCCCTCCGGTTAAAATATTATTTGGAATAATGAAATATGACACACCAAAGGCCAATAAAACATTTCCAACAAGAATAGAGAGGCTTTCAACTAAGTAGTGCTTATGCTTCATGTCCTTCTCCTACAATCATTTTAAGATATGCCTCAATAAAGGCTTCAATATCGCCATCCAACACATCTGAAACCTGACTGGTCTCTTGCGAGGTACGGTGGTCTTTCACCATCGAATAGGGGTGCATCACGTAAGAACGAATTTGTGAACCCCATTCAATTAATTTTTGGTCACCTTTCAATGCCAACATTGCCTTTTGTTTGTTTTCAATTTCAAGTTGATACAACTTACTCTTCAACATACGCATGGCTTCTTCTCTGTTTTGAATTTGAGAACGTCCACTTTGACATGTCACCACAATATTCGTGGGTTTATGCGTAATACGAACTGCTGAGTCTGTTTTATTGATGTGTTGCCCACCGGCGCCACTGGCGCGCATGGTATCCACATTGATATCTTCAGGTCTCACTTCGATTTCAACTGTATCATCAAATTCAGGTGAAACATCAATTGACACAAAAGAGGTATGGCGTCTTCCTGATGAATCAAAAGGAGAAATACGCACCAAACGATGGACGCCCTTTTCAGCCTTCAAATAGCCATAGGCAAATGGACCACTCACAGAGAAAGTAACGGATTTAAGACCCGCTTCTTCTCCATCTAAATAATCTAAAACTTCAATTTTATAGTTTTTACTTTGAGCATAACGGGTATACATGCGATACAACATGGCCGCAAAGTCCTGACTCTCAGTACCCCCTGCTCCAGGATGAATTTCAATAATCGCATTTTTTTGGTCATAGTCTTGATTCAATAAAACCAAGACTGAGAATGAATCATAGGCTTCTTTCAACTGGTTGAGTTCAAGCTCCAAGGAGTCGTTAAACTCTTGATCAAATTCTTCCTTCAGTAACATCAAACTTTCTTCACAAGA
>CANRNG010000022.1 GCA_947631935.1 uncultured Erysipelothrix sp. | reverse complement strand
ATAAACCGGAGGAAGGTGGGGATGACGTCAAATCATCATGCCCCTTATGATCAGGGCTACACACGTACTACAATGGCATATACAGAGGGCAGCGAAATAGTGATATGGAGCGAATCTCAGAAAGTATGTCTCAGTTCGGATTGTTGTCTGCAACTCGACAACATGAAGTCGGAATCGCTAGTAATCGCAGATCAGAATGCTGCGGTGAATACGTTCTCGGGCCTTGTACACACCGCCCGTCAAACCATGAGAGTTGGTAATACCCGAAACCGGTGGCCTAACCCTTTTAGGGAGGGAGCCGTCTAAGGTAGGACCGATGATTGGGGTTAAGTCGTAACAAGGTATCCGTACCGGAAGGTGCGGATGGATCACCTCCTTTCTAAGGAGTAAATTTTTAGGAAGAACAATTTCGTGCATGTTTCTTGTTTAGTTTTGAGTGACCAAGTTACTCAAAAATGTTCTTTGAAAACTGAATAACAGAAAGACACAATAGAGATTAAAAAAACATTGAAATTAAATTGTGAGGATCTTTCTAATAGTTGTAAAAAACTAAGAAAAAACTAAAAAATAAAACAGTAAACTTAAGCAAAAAAATCAAAACGCTAACACATTTTATATAAAGTGATTAAATATAGAAGGGCGTACGGTGGATGCCTAGGCACTAAGAGCTGATGAAGGACGCGACTAACAGCGAAATGCTTCGGGGAGTGGTACGTACACAAAGATCCGGAGATATCCGAATGGGGAAACCCAGTGCTGGTAATGCAGCACTACACATAAGTGAATACATAGCTTATGATGAGGCAACCTTGCGAATTGAAACATCTTAGTAGCAAGAGGAAAAGAAAATAAAGAATGATTCCCTGAGTAGTGGCGAGCGAAACGGGAAGAGCCCAAACCGACCTTAGGGTCGGGGTTGTAGGACCACAATAAAGTGATTAACAGAAACTAGTTGAATGGCATTGAAAGGCCAGCCAAAGAAGGTGCAAGCCCTGTAAACGAAAGTGGACGTTACGCGAGTGGAATCCTGAGTACGGCGAGGCACGTGAAACCTTGTCGGAATCAGCCAGGACCACCTGGTAAGGCTAAATACTCCTTAGTGACCGATAGTGAACCAGTACCGTGAGGGAAAGGTGAAAAGAACCGCTGACGCGGAGTGAAATAGACCCTGAAACCGTATGCTTACAAAAAGTCAGAGCCCTTTTAATGGGTGATGGCGTGCCTATTGCATAATGAACCGGCGAGTTACTGATATTGTGCGAGGTTAAACCGAGAAGGTGGAGCCGCAGCGAAAGCGAGTCTGAATAGGGCGATTGAGTACAATGTCGTAGACCCGAAACCAAGTGAGCTAGCCATGGCCAGGTTGAAGTTTGGGTGAAACCAAATGGAGGACCGAACCGACTGACGTTGAAAAGTCAGCGGATGAGCTGTGGTTAGGGGTGAAAAGCCAAACGAACTTGGAGATAGCTGGTTCTCCCCGAAATAGCTTTAGGGCTAGCGTCGAACGTAAGCCCTTGGAGGTAGAGCACTGAATGTGTGATGGCCGCATCTCGCGGTACTGATCATAATCAAACTCCGAATGCCAAGGGTCAAATATTCGGCAGTCAGACTGTGGGTGATAATGTCCATAGTCAAGAGGGAAAGAGCCCAGACCGTCAGTTAAGGTCCCAAAATTCATACTAAGTGGAAAAGAAGGTGGGGATGCACAGACAGCTAGGAGGTTGGCTTAGAAGCAGCCATCCTTTAAAGAGTGCGTAACAGCTCACTAGTCGAGTGACCCTGCGTCGAAAATTTACCGGGGCTAAGTATGATACCGAAACTACGGATTTATGAGTGTAAAAGCTCGTGAGTGGTAGGGGAGCGTTCTATACAGCGTTGAAGGCATACCGTGAGGAGTGCTGGAGCGTATAGAAGTGAGAATGCCGGTGTGAGTAGCGAGATGTCAGTGAGAATCTGACACACCGATTGCCTAAGGATTCCAGGGGAAGGCTCGTCCTCCCTGGGTAAGTCGGGACCTAAGATGAGGCTGAAAAGCGTAGTCGATGGACAACAGGTTGATATTCCTGTACCCGATCACAAGTGAAGGAATGACAGAGAAGGCTAATTTAAGCGCACGACTGGAAGTGTGCGTCCAAGCGAAGGAGCTGTGTGGTAGGCAAATCCGCCACATAAGGCAAAAGCGTGATGGGGAGTGAACCCGTGAGGTAGTAGCGAAGTAAGTGATGCCAGCTCTCAAGAAAAGTTTCTAGCATTAATTGTGATCCGGCCCGTACCAAAACCGACACAGGTAGGCAGGTAGAGAATACCAAGGTGAGCGAGAGAACTGTTGTTAAGGAACTCGGCAAAATGACCCCGTAACTTCGGAATAAGGGGTGCTCGAAAGAGCCGCAGTGAATAGGCCCAAGCGACTGTTTATCTAAAACATAGCTCTCTGCTAAGCCGCAAGGCGATGTATAGGGGGTGACACCTGCCCGGTGCTGGAAGGTTAAGGGGAAATGTTAGAAATTTATTTCGAAGCATAGAACTGAAGCCCCAGTGAACGGCGGCCGTAACTATAACGGTCCTAAGGTAGCGAAATTCCTTGTCAGGTAAGTTCTGACCCGCACGAAAGGTGCAACGATTTGGGCGCTGTCTCAACAACAGACTCGGTGAAATCTTAGTACCGGTGATAATGCCGGTTACCCGCAACTAGAAGGAAAGACCCCATGGAGCTTTACTGTAGCTTGATATTGAGCTTTGATTATACATGTACAGGATAGGTGGGAGACTATGAAGTGTGGACGCTAGTCTACATGGAGTCACAACTGGGATACCACTCTTGTATACTTGAAGTTCTAACCGCGGTCCGTAATCCGGATCCGGGACAGTGTCAGGTGGGCAGTTTGACTGGGGCGGTCGCCTCCTAAAGAGTAACGGAGGCGCCCAAAGGTACACTCAGATTGGTTGGAAATCAATCGACGAGCGCAAAGGCAGAAGTGTGCTTGACTGCGAGACCTACAAGTCGAGCAGGGACGAAAGTCGGGCTTAGTGATCCGGCGGTTCCGCGTGGAAGGGCCGTCGCTTAACGGATAAAAGCTACCCTGGGGATAACAGGCTAATCTCGCCCAAGAGTTCATATCGACGGCGAGGTTTGGCACCTCGATGTCGGCTCATCGCATCCTGGAACTGAAGCAGGTTCCAAGGGTTGGGCTGTCCGCCCATTAAAGCGGTACGCGAGCTGGGTTCAGAACGTCGTGAGACAGTTCGGTCCCTATCTGTTGTGGGCGTAGGAAATTTGAGGAGTGCTGTCCCTAGTACGAGAGGACCGGGATGGACATACCGCTGGTGTACCAGTTGTTTCGCCAGAAGCATCGCTGGGTAGCTAAGTATGGATTAGATAAGCGCTGAAAGCATCTAAGCACGAAACTAGCTCCAAGATGAGATTTCCCATTCGAAAGAAGTAAGATCCCTGAAAGACGATCAGGTTGATAGGTCAAAGGTGTACGCATAGTGATATGTTTAGCTGATTGATACTAATAGATCGAGGATTTAATCACCCAAAACGAAAGATCCCAACATTTCTGTTATTTAGTTTTGAGAGAATACTCTCAAGATCTGGTGATAATAGCAAAGTGGTCACACCTGTTCCCATACCGAACACAGAAGTTAAGCACTTTAGCGGCAGAGATAGCTAGGCTTGCCCTAGTGAACCAAGCGCATTGCCAGTTAATTGGACCCTTATGGGTCCTTTTTTTATGATCATCGCATTAAATAATTGAGCATATAATAAATAAGAATAACCAACAGACAAGAAACCATGATAATCTTGTCTTTTTTATTATTCTTATTAATTTTGATACGTCAGTTATACTGCGCATTGTATACGCAAATAGTAATATAATTCAACTTTAGAAAACAATAAAGTAGTACGTTCGATATTTTATTTAGCTTCAATGTAAAAGTAACTTCCGCAAATAATAATTCAGAAGAGTAGTTGAAGATTCCCACTCTTTATTAGTTTTTCTGACTCTTTTAAATCCGCTTTAATTGGTTTATAATGTAATTAGTAGTTAAAAAAGCTAATTTTGAGCACAATAAAAATTCGGAAATTATTATTTTTCTAAAAAATGTAATACTAAGTTCCGTTTGAGCGCTGTTTTATTTGGTTATTAAGTGACTACTATCCTAGCTGCTTTTTGTTTAAATTTATCTCGTGCGGAGGTATATATTTAATTCGAAGCAGATCTAGAATTTGGGCTCCATATTTCTTTAAAGCTAAGGAATATGGAGTTTTTCCATTTAGTTTTTCTAAACGGATTCCATTAATATGACTGACCATGGTATTTATCTGTTTTTGTGAAACATTTTGAATACTAGTTTTCTTCGGAAAAAAATATCGTATAAATCGATGTTTGTTTTCAATCGCACCTTTTTGATGAGAGTGCATTGGATCGCAATAAAAGATTCTACATCTTCGTTCACCAGTGAATGGAGAGAACTCTAATGAATTTGGATTGGAAAATTCAGGGCCTCGATCCGTTAAAATTACACCAATCAGTTTTCTAAATTGCTCTATGCCCAATTCTAATTCGAGTTTATTAAATATCTCTAAGACATTTTCACAAGTATGCTCATTCATAACGTAGGCTAATAAAAAAGATTCATCTTGCAAGAGAAATGTTAATATAGTTTTTGGTTCATGTCTAAGACCTTCGACACAATCCATTTCAGTATAATTATCTTTAGGGTTTTCTTTTCGGTATTTTTCATAATCTGTGAAGCTTCTTCCTTCATAAATGCCCGTATCATTAGGTTTGACAGCGATTTGAAATCTTTGCCTATAACTAACAGCCCTTCGGAGATCGAGCCGTATGCTGGTTGTTTGACCGCGATTAATCCAGTTATAGACTGTCTTGATTGACTTGGGCATCACATCTAGATTGTCACGCCAAATATGATACAAAGGTTGACCATTATCCAGTCCTGTTTTTATGATACTATCTACTTGATCGAATTGATCATCATCCATATGTATACCGATTCTAGAAAAAGATAAATTTTCTTTGTATTTATTGTACGCGTGGTTTGAGATATAAAGATATTTATCTTTTCTACAGTGTTGAAATAATGGACATCCATTACATACATTGGGATAGCATTTTAGTCTTGTGCACTTGTTAAACTTCATTTGATAATCTTCTGGTTTTTGATTAAAAGGATTTGCTGGTTTCAAAAACCTGTTAAGTTTAACTTCTTTAGAAATCGTTGTTGGATCTTTTCCAATCCAAGATGCAATCTCCTTTGCAGATTTATCAAGGTCAAGTCCACGTTCAATTAATTTTCTATCTTCTATCGTAAGGTGTTTATATTTTTCCTTCATGTTTCAAATCCTCCTTCTAAGTATATTTTAAGAAGACAGCACTCATATAAATTATAACCGGAAGTTACATTTACACAAAATTCAAGAAAAAATAAAAAGCGGAAGTTAAAATTACAATTAAATGATATTTTATTTAGTTAAACAGCGATTGACATACAATTCAAACGATGATAAAATTTAATAAATAATTCACAAAGCAACAGATATTAAGACTGGGGGTGGCAGTCATAGAAAATGAATGAGGATACTTAAAGTATCTAAGAATATAATGAAATTTTTGGAATAACTTGAAAGGAAAAATTATGAAGAAAAAAGTATTTATTCTCATTTTACTGGTACTTCTAGTCGGCTGTACATCTGGCAAGTCCAACGCTAACCAGTCTACTTATAATGTAATTGTAACTACCAGTTTAGATGGTACTACGGTACCCATTGTATACTATATTGATGGTGAAACAGGAGACTTCTACTATCGAGCACTTCCTAATCAACAGTTTATTGATAACGAAGTGACCATTATTGGTGATTACTATGGTGATTGGACCTTATTGCCAAAGCCTGATCCAGAAAAATTAAAGTAAGATAATAGTGATTTGAAAAAAGCATAAACTAATTTATGAAGGCTGGAATGTATGAAATTCCAGTCTTTTTATTTTCGATGTAATTGGCGCGTAGACACCAATAATCTCACATTAACAGTTGTGGTAGTGACCATGATGATATTCTAAGGGTTAGAATATATAAATTAAAATATAGATGTATTTAAAATACTTGTGCTAAACTATAGGTACAGGTAGGTGATAGTAATGACATTCTGTCCTTTTTGTGAAATTATTGGAAACGATCGTTTGGCATATCGTATATACGAAGATGAACATACCTTGGCTTTCTTGGATATAAATCCAGAGGTTGAAGGGCATACTTTGGTGGTGCCGAAAAAACATGTCACGAAGTTAAATGACTTAGATAAAGAAACATTAAAACTGATTATGGAAACCACACAGAAAGTAGTGTTACACTATGAATCAATTGGTTATTGTGAAGGTGCCAACATCATGGCTTCCAGTGGTGTGGCAGCGGATCAGTCTGTCCCACATTTTCATATCCATGTTTTACCGCGTCATCTAGATGATGGCTTTGATTCTTGGCCTGTTAATGACAATAAAAATGAAGCTCAGTTTGAACTTGAACGAGTCTTAAATAAATTAAAGTTATAAATCCCTTATGTAAAGGGATTTTTACATTTATAAGTTAGATTGGGATTCATTAATGAAATATATTTGGTATAATATTATGTTAGGAATCTAACAGGAGGAATCGCATGATTGAAATTAAAAATTTACAGAAAATCTTTGATAATGGATTTGAGGCTTTAAAGTCCGTTACCTTCGATGTCGCAGATGGAGACCTTATTTGTTTATTGGGACCTTCTGGATGTGGAAAAACTACGATCCTAAATTTAATTGCAGGACTTTTAGATCCAACTTCAGGGAGTATATTAAGAAATGGGGAGTCAATGGTTGAAAAACATCCTAAAGATAGAGATATTGGATTTGTTTTTCAAAACTATGCGCTTTATCCACATATGACTGCATTGGAAAATGTCATGTTTCCATTGAGTGTTGGAGAAAAGAAAATGCCTAAAGAAGAGGCAGAACCCATTGCCCGTAAATTTATGAAATTAACACAAATTGAAGAGCTTGAGAACAAGAAACCAGCAACCATGTCAGGTGGTCAACAGCAACGTGTTGCGATTACCCGTGCCTTGGTTCAAAATCCTTCTGTTCTTTTATTGGATGAACCGCTCAGTAACTTGGATGCGCGTTTGCGTCTACAAATTCGTGAGGAAATTCGTACCTTAGTTAAAGAGGTAGGGATTACCACCGTGTTTGTGACCCATGACCAAGAGGAAGCACTTTCAATTTCCGATAAAATTGTTTTAATGGACCAAGGTGTTATCCAACAACACGATGATCCTCAAAAACTATATTTAGAGCCTGCAAATTTATTTGTTGCCCAATTCATTGGTAACCCTGTTATCAACATTTTTGATGTTGAAATTAAGGATGGCAAAGTGATTGGGGACGCCTTTAGTTTTGGGTTGGATGTTTTGGTTAAGGACCGCATTAAGTCTTCTTTGGTTGATGGCCATTATAAATTGGGTGTTCGTCCTGAAGATGTGAATGTGGTAGATTCTGATGCGCTTTTTACAGCTGATGTATCGACCGTTGAACTAATTGGACGTGAAAGAATTATTAACTTTAGAGTGAATCATTCTGCAGGTAAAGCCATTGTTAAAGTTGAACAAGAAATTTTAGAGGGGCAACAAATTAAAGCAAACTTTAATTATGCTAAAATGTTCATCTTTGAGACCGATGGTGAAAGAGTATATTGATGCGCGGATTTAAGAAATATAGTGCAGAAAATCAACCGCGTGCATGGTTATTCTTAGCCCCTTCCTTGCTCGTGATTGGTGTTTTCAATATTTATCCTCTTTTAAGATCTTTTTGGATGTCGTTTCAAGGTGGGTCTTTGACCCGTCCATTTTTTAATGGCATTGAAAATTATAAAACCGTCCTCATGGACAGTACTTTTCATAAAGCCATGAAAAATACTGCACTCTATGCTTTTACAGTGGTACCCATATCATTAATTATTTCCCTGGTAATAGCATGGATAATTTTTGAAAAAATTAAACACAAGAATTTCTTTGAGACGATTTTCTTTATTCCCTATGTTACTTCAACCTTGGCTATTGGAATTGTGTTTAAATATTTCTTTAATGGCCGATACGGTATTATCAATCATATTTTGGGTTGGTTTGGGATTGGGGCCATCAATTGGTTAGACAGCATTCGGATGAATATGCCGACCTTGATTATCTTTGGGATTTGGTCTGGTCTTGCATTTAATATCATCATACTGTTGGCTGGATTTAGAAATATCGATAAGGAACACTATAAGGTTGCCGATATGTTTGGGGCAACCAAGTGGGAGCAGTTCTCTAGAATTACCTTTCCACAGTTAATTCCAACGCTGACTTTCTTGATGACGGTTAACTTTATATCTGCCTTTAAAGTATATACACAGGTATATGCGCTCTTTGGAGGAAAAGCAGGAATCGCAAACTCAGCAACCACTGCTGTATATTATATATATGATAAGTTCCATGTTGCACAACGCCCTGGAGTTGCCATGGCTGCAACTGTAATCTTGTTCTTATTGATTTTGATATTTACATATCTACAAAACTATTTTATAAAGAAGGTGGAACATTAATATGAAGAAAATTTTTAATGGGTTGACCTTACTCTTTGTTGTATTATTGGCGATTATTACCATTTTCCCCTTTATCTATATGATCTTGGCGGGGTTAATGACTTATCAAGAAGCGACCAGTATTCCGCCAACTCTATTCCCTGAAACATTTCAGTTTAGCAACTATGTATCTGTATTTGAAAGAGCGCCTTTTGTGCGATATTTCTTCAATACCGTTTTTGTGTCAGGAGTCACAACCATTAGTACTTTGATTACGGCTGTATTGGCTGCATTTGCGATGGTTAAACTTGAGTTTAAGCATAAGAATAAAATCTTATTGGTCTTGATTGCTTTATTGATGGTGCCATATGAGTCCGTTGTTTTTACCAATTATTATACCATTGCGAAAATGGGCTTACTTGATACCTATGCGGCTTTGATCATTCCTTCTTTAACCAGTATTTTCTATATTTATTATTTGGTTGGTTATTTGAAGTCGGTTCCGATTTCTTATTATCGTGCTGCAAAAATTGATGGTGCAACAGATTTGGAATTTATTTGGCGTATTTTGGTTCCCATGGTTAAACCTGCGTTGGTTACGGTGGGTATCTTGAGTTTTATTTCTGGATGGAACTCATTTTTATGGCCTTTATTGGTGACCAATGATAAGAAGTATCGTTTATTAAATAATGGTTTGGCAGCATTTACAACTGAAAGTGGTAGTGATGTGCATCTTCAAATGGCTGCAGCAACGCTAACCATTATCCCTGTTATTCTTATTTATTTGTTCTTTAGAAAAGAAATTATTAAAGGAGTTGCAAAAAATGGTATTAAGGGATAAAAAAACAAAAATCACTTTTCACAGTGGGGTACTCAGTATTGGGGGAACTGTTATTGAGATTCGTTATGAAAATGCGCGTATTTTCTTTGATTTTGGAACTGAGTATAAACCAGAATTGAACTTAAAAGATGATTCGCTTCAAACGCTGCTTGAATATAATTTGGTGCCACATCTTGAGGGTGTTTATGACCCCAGCTTGGGTTATGAATCCACTAAAGAAGCGGGTGTTGAAACGGCTGTATTTTTAAGTCATGTGCATCTTGATCATACGCGTATGGTGAATTATTTGGATAAAGATATTCCGCTTTATGCTTTGAAGGAAACTAAAATCTTATTGGATAGTTTAAATGCCAACAATGACTTTATTTTACCACTTAATAATCCAATGGACGCTTTCACAAGAGACATTATTCCCTGTGAACATGAAGAGATTGTTGAAGTTGGATCCATTTCCGTTCAGTTATTGAGAGTGGATCATGATGCCTATGGTGCATGTGGACTTTTAATCAATACGCCTGATCTTAAAATTGCTTATACTGGTGATTTGAGATTGCATGGATTTGACGTTCAGGACACACTTTCATTTATGGAGCGCGCAAAAGGATGTGATGTTCTGATTATGGAAGGTGTTACCATTAGCTTTGATGAGCGTGAAGATGATGAAGATACTGTTCTTAGTGAACAAGCATTGTTGGATGCGTTTGTGAACATTCAAAATGAAAACATGGATAAACCCATAACTTTTAATGCCTATCCTGCAAATATTAAACGCTTGGTCGAAATCGACAAACAAAGCCCTCGAACCGTGGTCTTTACGGAATCTGTTGCAAAGATTTTGAAAGAAACAGTGGGTCGGGATGTACATTACTATAAGGAAGTGGGCAGTAACAATTCTCTTGATTCGCGTTTGGAAATTCGATATGATGAATTGTTGGGGGATACCCATCAGTATTTATGGCAAATAGATAAGGACTATCAAAACCTTAAAGGAGGTGGTGTGTACATCCATTCAAATGCGGTGCCTTTGGGATCTTTTGATCCAGCTTATACTCCGTTTATTGAAGCTTTGGATGAAAATGATATTATGTTTGTGGAGCTTAAGTGTTCCGGTCATGCTTACCCTGAGGATTTGGACAAAATCATTTCAGGCATTCAACCTAAATTATTGGTTCCGATTCATACTCTGAAACCAGAGAAGTTAGAGAACCCGTACGGTAGGCGTTATCTACCAGAACGAGGAAATACAATTTAAAGGAGAACAACAAATGAAGAATTTGAAGAAATATTTAGTATCCCTATTATTAGTACTCGCACTTGTTGCTTGTGGATCAAGCAATGACGGCGGAAATGGCGATTCCGATATCGTTGTTGATGTACCTGAAGGAACAGAAATTACTTTCTGGCATGCAATGAACGGTGCCCAAGAAGAAGCATTAATCAAGATGACTGATGACTTCATGGCAGCGAACACAAACATTAAAGTTGTACTACAAAATCAAGGTAAATACTCTGATTTACAAGCTAAAATTAACTCAACATTAATCTCACCATCTGATTTACCTACCATTACCCAAGCCTATCCAAACTGGCTATGGAATGCAGCTCAAGATGAATTATTGGTGAATTTAACTCCTTATATTGACCACAGTGAAATTGGTCTAGAAGATAAAACAGATATCGTTGATGGATTGATGGATGCATCCGTTATTGAAGGAACACAATATGGTCTTCCTTTCAACAAATCAACAGAAGTTCTTTACTACAATGCAGATATTCTTGCACAATATGGTGTATCAGTTCCAACAACAATGGAAGAACTTAAAGAAGCATCAAAAACAATTTATGAACAAAGTAATGGTGCAGTAGTGGGTGTTGGATTTGACTCGCTCTCAAATTACTACTCCATTGGTCTAAAAAATGAAGGCGTTGATTTTACATCTGAAATGGATGTAACATCTGATGCAAGTAAAGCTGTAGTTAACTACTATGCAGAAGGTATTAAAGAAGGTTACTTCCGTATTGCTGGATCAGATGGTTACCTATCAGGACCTTTTGTTGCAGGTGCCATCGCTATGAACGTGGGTTCAATGGCTGGAGAATCATATGTTAAAGGTGACTTTGAATATGGTGTTGCAAGTAGACCTTCAGAAATTAATATTTCACAAGGTACAGATATTTACATGTTCTCAGAAGGAACAGCAGCACAAAAAACTGCAGCATTCCTATACATGAAACACTTAATCTCATCTGATCAACAATTATACTGGGCAGTTCAAACTGGTTATATGCCAGTTCGTAAATCAGTCATTGCTTCTGATGCGTATCTAAACAATGAAAACACAAAAGTTCCTGCAATCATTGATGCTGCAACCGCACACTTGTTTGCAATTCCTGTAATCGAAAATGCAGACCCTGCTTATAACTTGGGTGCAGAAATGATGGAAAGAATTCTTGCTGAAATTGCAGATGGACAAGACGTTAATATTGATGAAGTCTTGGAAACCTACAAAGTTCAATTTGAATCTACTTGGAATCAATAAAAGTGATAAAGGCGATGTACTTCGAGTACACCGCCTTTTTTTATAGAATAACTTTAATATTGTCTTTATGATTCACAGTTACAACTGGATGTTTCTTGAAGTAATGCATCATGGTATCTACCATTTCTTCATTGATTTCTTCAAGGGTTTCACTTTCAGAAACCATATAGAAATTACCCCCACCACCGGCTCTATAATTATTAGTTACCAAGGTATAATAGGCATCCATAACAAGGGGTTTTCCATCAATACTGATATCCAAAACACGCTCATTAATGGGGTTTGATACCTTGATGGTGTAGTCAATGCCATCCACCATATCATAGTTATAATGTTGGGGTTTGGGCCATTCAAACTTTGGATCATAGGTGATTTTATCATCCATGATCATGAAGTAAGATGCATTCATTTCTAAGTATTCTTTAAGATTTTTGCCGCTGATTTTTTTAACCACCAAAGTATTGGGGTATTGATAAGTACCAACCACATCACGCATGGTTATTTCTTGGTTAAAACCAACTGTATTGTTGAAGAGTGAAACGCCACTAAGTTGGGCACCAGTTCTTTCCATTTGAATTTGATTTAATAAAGAAACCAAGGGGTGTTTATGAATCCGTGCATCCCATTGATCCGTTATCATCACATCCCCATCTTTTAGAAATCCGATTTTTTTATCCAGCCAATCTTGGGTGTTGTCTTGGATGGTTTTAAAGTGTGCTAAGAAGGATTCATCTACACCTAGGGTATTTGTGTGGTGAAGCGTTGCTTTTGCTTCTAAGCTGTTCAAATCAAGTTCTATGGTAATGTATTCTTGTCCTTTAAAGGTAGATTGAGTTACCAAGACATGATTAACGGTTTCCACAAAGGAACGATGTTGATGCCCCGTAATTAAGATGTCCAGTCCTTCAATTTGAGTCATCTCATATCCTTCATTTTCACCCGTTAATTTCTCAGTCGGTTCACCCGTAAATAAGTCGCGTTCCATCCCGCCATGGTACATGGCAATAACCACATCCACCTCATTTCTGACTTTCTCTATTTCAATCTTTAATTGTTGATAAGCAGAAATAAAGGTCATGTCTTTGATAAATGCAGGTCTTTCCCAACGGGGGATATACTGCGTTAAAAGACCAATTAAAGCAATTTTTTTACCCTCAAACTCCAAAATTTGAGTGTTTCCTAAGGGCTTATTGCGAAATAAAACATTGGACGTCAATAAAGGCGCCTTGGTTTGGTTTATATAATCAAACAAATGATCTTGACCGAAATTAAAATCATGGTTTCCCAAGTTCACATAATCATAATTTAAAATGTTAAAAGCTTCAGCCATGGGATTTTTAAATGCATCCTTATTCTGAAGCGCGTATGTTAATAAAGGGGTTCCTTGAATCACATCACCATTATCCAATACCAAAGTATGCTGATGGGATTTTCTAAAGTCTGTAATGGCCGTCGCAATGCGCGCCAAACCATAGTTTTCTACGTTATTTCTATCGGCATAATTTGTGGGAAAAATATTCCCGTGAATATCCGTTGTTACTAAAATATTTAGTTTCATTTTATCACCATATTAAGTATACCAAATATAAAAATTATTAACACAATTATTAATCACGACTATAATTGTCATGTATAAAGATTATACTAGAGTCAAGAGGTGATCAAGATGAAAAGAAGCGTATCTATAAAAGAATTTATCCAAGAAATTGGGATAGAGGATGTTCGTCCCTTAATGAAAAACCAAAGCAAAAAGTTTGAAAAAACCTTTGGGTTTAAATTAAAAAAAGAAATTGAAATCTCACTATACTTTGAATCAAATTTTGACAGAATAGATGTTTACCAAGAACTCAAGTTCAATCCTGATTTTAGAAAATTGTATACAGTAAAGTATGATCCATACAATGTAGGTGTTTTATGTGTATCAGGTCAAGCAACTTTATTTGACTATTTGGGAAGTCGTGAACCCAACCTATTGACACTCAGTCGTTTATTGAATGTGGATTTTAAAGTATCGTATGTACAACCCTATTCTAACACAACCTTTAAAGGTGAAGTGGTGAATGGAGAACTTCTGGGTAGACAATGTATTGTACAAGTCAATGATGTTTTACCTGAATTGTCATTGGGTTTGCTCAACCAGATTGGAAAAGATGAAACTGAGTTGGATTTACTCTTGACCCGCATTATCCCATTTCAATCTACAGTGATTTTATAGTATAATAGCGATGGGTGATGGCAATGTCTCGGATAAAAAACACAATTCAAATGATCGATATTTTATCAACACGTAATGTGGTTTCCTTACAAGAACTATCAGAACGCTTTGAGGTTGATATTCGTACCATTCAACGCATGCGTGATGATTTAATAGATCTGGGATATGAGATTAAAACCCATCGCGGCCCGCATGGGGGCGTTGAATTGATACGGTCTCGTCCTTTTAATATCTCAAATTATTCTAATAAAGAGATTCATGAAATTAATATGGGATTGGATCGCTTGTTGGGTGAAAGTGAATTTGAACGCTATGGTGCCCTTTCTAAATTGAAGCATGAATTTTCACAGCACTCACGCTATCGCGTTATTGAGGGTGTTGAAACAAGAGTGCCCAATATTGATTTTGATTTATATTATGCGCTGATTGGAAAAATTCAAGTAGCTATTAATGAGAAAACGAAGATTGAAATCATGTATCAATCTACTCAAAGTAAGTCTCATAAGCGCTATATTGTGGAACCCTATGAGCTTTTTGTGGTAAACCGTAGACTTTATCTTGGCGCATTGAATGAAAAATACAATGCGAGAAGTTATCGTGTATCGCGGATGCAATCGGTTCAAATTTTGAATAAAAAGTTTACGGAGGAACCTTCGCTTTATCCCAAGAATATAAGGGAAATGTTGGGTTTCGAGTTTGAAACATATCGTATTAAAGTTTTAGTCAAAAATTTTGGATATTATAAAGAATTTATTTGGGGAATTGACCAGGTTATTACGCCAGGAGACGATAATTCCTATATGATGGAAGTCACTTTGGGTAATGAATATTATGCGCAAGAGTTTGTATTATTGGGGGGTCATCATGTGGAAGTTCTTGAGCCTGTTTCTTTAAGAAACTGGATTATTGACGAAAGTAAAAAAATAAATGAACTTTACATGACTTCTTCTTGATTTTAGGTAATTAAATGACTAGAATAAATAAGGAGCCAAGGGCTTATAGTTTTTGTAAGGATGGATAATATGAAGGTAAGCTACCGAGAATTATTACAAAAAGTTAATCGTGAAAGGGTATATGATATGATTGTAATTGAAGGTGTTGTTGGAGTGGGTAAAAGCTCCTTAATGAATATTTTGGGAGAAAAAGGTTATATTGAATTTGAAGAACCGGTGGTTGATAATCCGATTTTGGATAAGTTTTACCACGATCGTGCGCGTTATTCATTTCCGCTACAAGTGTTCTTTTTAAACAAACGCTTTGAGCATATTAAAAAAGCAACTACAGTGACGAATGCTGTATTGGATCGCAGCATCTATGGCGATGCTATTTTTGCGAGAATGTTGAATCTCAATGGTGAGATGAGTGACGAAGAGTTTGGTATCTATCAAGAACTTCTTGAAAATATGTTGGAACATGTTCAAGCACCTAAATTGATGGTTTATTTAGAAGTCAGTGTGGATGAAGCCATGCGTCGTATTCATAAAAGAGGCCGTGATTATGAGTTGATTGTTGAAAGAGCATATTGGGAAAAACTTAACGCAGAGTATGAAACGTACTTTGGTGAGTATGATCTTTCTCCAATTTTGAGAATCAATGTTGACCAACTTGACTTTGAAAACAATCAGGAAGATCGTACCTATGTTATGGGTTTGATTGACGAAGCGCTCAAACAACTTTAATATTTTATCCCACATAAATGGGACAATGATTAATAAAGATTAAGCTGGGATTTATGACTCTCGATATTGAATCGGGGACATAAATCCCGTTTTTTTTTATAAAAAATAGTTGACAATTGTGATAGAAATGTTAACATAATAATGTAGTTTGGCACTTGAGGTCTTTGAGTGCCAAAATAGAAGAGGAGGATATTTTATGATAAAACCAATGTTTGAACGTGTTTTGTTGGAAAAAGTAGAAACACCGATGGAAACTACCAGTGGTATTCTTTTGCCAGAAGCATCCAAGGATGAGTCGGTGATGGCTCGGGTTGTTGAAAAGGGTGAAGGACGTCTAAAAGAGGACGGTACCTATATTGCGATTCCCCTAAATATTGGAGATCTGGTCTTATTTAATGAATATGCTGCTAAAGAAATCAAATTTAATAATAAGGAATATCTTTTGGTTGATATGAAAGATGTTTTAGCGATTGTGAAGGAGGCGTAAAAATGAGTAAAACAGTTAAGTATTCAAGAGATTCAAGAGAAGCCCTTTTGCGTGGTATTGATGTTTTGGCGGATGCTGTTAAGGTTACGCTGGGACCCAAGGGTAGAAATGTTGTTTTAGAAAGAGGCTATGGTGCACCTTTAATTACCAATGATGGCGTGACCATTGCGAAGGAAATTCAATTGGAGGATGCCTATGCGAACATGGGTGCTAAATTATTGTATGAAGTCGCCAATAAAACAAATGATGTTGCGGGTGATGGAACCACCACTGCCACCTTATTGGCACAGGAAATTATTCATAAGGGATTGGAGTCCATTAATAAAGGGACAAATCCAGTGTTGATGCGTGAGGGAATTGAGTATGCCTCAAAACAAATTTCCGACTACTTATTGGCGCAATCTAAAAAGGTTGAATCCAGTGAAGATATCGCCAACGTTGCTGCCGTGAGTGCGGGTGCTAAGGAAGTGGGGGATATCATCGCCAAAGCCATGGATACAGTGGGTAGAACTGGTGTGATTACAGTAGATGAATCTAATTCATTTGAAACTGAGTTGGAAGTGGTTGAAGGTTTACAATATGATAAGGGATACAGTTCTCCTTATATGGTTACCGATAGAAATAAGATGGAAATCGAAATGGAGAATCCATATATTTTGGTTACTGACCACAAGATTTCAACCATTCAAGAAATTCTTCCAACCCTTGAGAAAATTGTGGAAGCCAATAAGTCGCTTTTAATTATCTCAGATGGTATGGAACAAGAAGTCACAACGACCTTGGTGGTGAATAAGTTACGTGGTACCTTCAATGTGGCCGCTACCAATGCGCCTAGCTTTGGTGATAACCAAAAAGCAATGCTTGAAGATATTGCGATTGTTACGGGTGCTACATTCATCAGTAAAGATTTGAATATGGATCTTAAGGATGTAACCTTAGCGGATCTTGGTATGAGTCAGAAAGTTAATATTCGTAAAGATGATACTACCATCATTGGGGGTAAAGGGGATGCTGACTTAATTGAGCAGCGTGTTGAAACTCTAAAGTCTCAGATGGAGGCGAGTGATTCTGATTATGATAAGAAGCGTTTGAATGAGCGTCTTGGAAAGATTACTTCAGGGGTGGCCATTATTCGAGTTGGTGCTGCTACTGAAATTGAATTGAAAGAGAAGAAGTTGCGGATTGAAGATGCATTAAATGCCACCAAAGCAGCCGTTGAAGAGGGGGTTGTCTTGGGTGGGGGCTATGCTTTTGCGGATGCCTATCGTCATTTTAAAAATGATTTGAAAATGGATGCACCGGATGCTCAAAAGGGTATTTCTGCAGTCATGGATGCCATTTTAAAACCTTTGTGGCAAATTGCTGAAAATGCAGGGTTTGATGGTAATGAAGTGGTGAATGCACAGCTCATTGCAGATAAAGGTGTGGGCTTTGATGCAAAAGCGGGCACATGGAAATCAATGAGTGAAGCAGGGATTGTGGATCCTACTAAGGTCACGCGTAATGCGTTGTTGAATGCAGCTTCCATTGCGGCTTTATTCTTGACTACAGAAGCGGCTGTTACTTTGATTAAAGAGGATGCATCTGTTTCACCTGAAATGTATTGATAAACAAAAGGGATTCAATTGAATCTCTTTTTCATTTTTCTACAAAAACGGGTCGTGTTGTGCTAATATTAAGTGGGTGAACAAATTGAATCGGATAGATAAAATATATATTGGTTTGGTGCTGTTAGTTACTGGCGCACTTTTTATTTCATCGAAGTATGTAATTGACCAAGTGGACCCAGATGCGGTTGCACTTGTTTTTTACTATGATAAGGAAATTCAAAGAATTTCATTAGAGGATGATGGCTTCCATACTGTTAAAGGGGATCTTGGTGATGTGGTTATTGAGATTAAAGATGGCAGTGTGCGGGTTGCGGATGAAATTTCTCCTAAAAATTACTGTCAAACTCAAGGTTGGGTTTCGCATACAAATACGCCCATTGTATGTTTGCCCAATGGTATTAAAATTGAGCTTCGCAATAATGTAGATAAAGAAGAGGATATTATCATACGATGAGACGTTATCATAAGACACAAAGACTCACCATTTTAACGATGTTACTGGCAATGGCCATTACGGTGAGTTTGATTGAATCTCAGGTTGAGGTAGGCATACCGGGTGTTAGATTGGGTCTTGCCAATGCACTGGGATTGTTGGCTTTGGCTATTTTTGGTGCGAAAGAGATGTTAATCCTCAATCTCATGCGTGTATTAATCGTTGGATTGATGCGGGGGACTTTATTATTTAGTCCTGGTTTTTGGATTAGTTTTTGTGGTACTTTTATGAGTAGTATCATGGCTATTTTGGCTTATAAGAGTAAGATATTCACTGATATTGGGGTGAGCTCTGTTTCTGCTACTTTTCACAATGTGGGTCAGATTTTATTTGTGGTATTTTTAACGCGAACGCCCATGTTGTTGTTTACCTACCTTCCCTTTATGATGTTGTTGGGTATACCGACGGGATGGGTGATTGGAAATGTGGTTAAAGCAGTTAAAATTAGGGTTATAAATTAAAATAGATAGTAAAATATGATATGATTGTTTCTATGGATGGTGATAAAATGAAAATTAGAATTGATGATTTACAAAAAATTCAAAATGAGTTAGATTCTCGTATTTTTAAGCTTCATAACACAAGTCGTGCAGACACGCGTAATGACCGTATTTTGGCGCTTTTAGTTGAGGCGGGGGAGTTGGCCAATGAGACGCGTTGTTTCAAATATTGGAGCCTTAAAAAGCCCTCAGATGACAGTTTAATCTTTGAGGAGTTCTCGGATGTTTTACACTTCTCGTTGTCGCTGGGTATCGATATTAATTTTGATTTAAGTGAAATTGAATATCATGAAAGTGAATTGAACTTAAACGATCAATTTCATAAACTGTATCATGCTACTTTGGGCTTTTCTAAAAGTAATGATAAAGAAGATTATATTCAGTTGATGCAAACCATCTTTACACTTGCCCATCATTTGGGTATGAATGAACAAAAGATTCGTGAAATGTATCTTTTCAAAAATGAAAAGAATCACCAACGTCAAGACAATCAATATTAAAAAAGGAGAATTAGAATATGAGTAAATATAAATTACCAGAACCATATGGTGATGTGGACTTAAGCTTATTGGCAGACCTTGCCCTTGCGAATGGTATTTCAGGACATGAAAAAGAAGTGGCTGCTGTTTTTAAATCATGGGTAGCGGACGCTGTTGATCGTATTGAATACGATAACCTTGGCTCCATTGTGGCTGTTAAAGAAGGCAAAGAAGCAGGTCCTAAATTAATGTTTGCAGGCCATATTGATGAGATTGGTTTCTTAGTTAAAAATATTGATGAAAATGGGTACCTTAAATTACATCCAGTGGGTGGATGGTGGGGTCATGTGCTCCCTTCCCAACCAGTGATCGTTGTTACACGCAATGAAAAAATGTATACCGGTGTGATTGGCTCAAAAGCGCCTCATGGTATGAAACCAGAAGTAAGAAATAAAGTGATGGATATAGCGGATCTTTATGTTGATTTGGGTGTTTCTTCAAAGGAAGAAGTAACCCATGCTTTGGGTGTCCAAATTGGGGACATGATTGTGCCTAAAGCCGACTTCCATGTTTTGGCAAACCCAAACTATCTCATGAGTAAAGCATGGGATGATCGTATTGGTGCCGCAATTGTCGTTGATGTAATGAGAAATCTAAAAGATGTGACGACAGATGCCACCATTTATGGTGTTGGAACGGTTCAAGAAGAAGTAGGTCTTAGAGGCGCAAAAACTGCAGCTCAAAAGATCAATCCAGATGTTGCAATCACATTGGATGTGACGATTGCTACGGATACACCAGGAGAAGATGGTCGCATTAAACTGGGTGTGGGTGCAACTTTAGAAGTCATGGATGGCTCCTACATTGGCCATAAAGGTCTATTATATTATCTACAAGATTTATCAGAAGAATTGGGTATTGAAAATCAATTGGAGATGCTTGCTGCAGGGGGTACAGACTCAGGTGAAATTCATAAAGTTCACGATGGGGTTATTTCCTTGACGGTCTCTATTCCAGCGCGTTATATTCATTCTCATTATGGTATTGTACACCGTAAAGATTATGCTGATACTGTGAAGCTTTTGACTGAATTCTCAAAACGCTTAAACGCTGACTTATTGGCTAAGCTAAAAAGCTATAAACAAGTTTAAATGTTAAATTGTGTTAAGTAATTACATTTATATGAAAATTTTGTATAATAGTAAAGTAAAAATAGAAAAGGGGTGTAAAGATGCTTAAAGAAGAAATTTTTATCGAAAAGCCAATTACAGATGTATGGGAATTTGTAATAACAGAATATGCGAAAACATTTAAATGTAGTCCGTCTCAACTTGAGGGAAAAGAGGTCGAGGCGACTGCGAATAGTTTCAGTGGAAAACCAGTGAAGATTAAACAAACGGTCCAAATTATTGAAGTGAATAAAAGAATTGAAGTAACTTCTGAAAACAGTCGTGATCTTGTCACAACCGGTTATGAATTAACAGAGGATGCGGATGGTACTTTTCTTGCAACTTATGAGAAGGGTGAAGGTAAGAGTTCGGTGTTTAGAACGTGGAACTATAAGTTATTTTCATGGCCAATCTTAAGAAATTCCAGCAAAAAAAGACTGCGTCATCGTCTGGAAATGATTAAGGGTATTCTTGAAAAAACGATAGAATTAGAAGAGGAGATTTAGTTTATGTTTTATGTGCAATCGCCCATGAAAAAGGACTTCTTTGTGGAACTTTTGGATGGTGCTACCATTCAGGAAGTAACGTATAAGTTCGAAAAAATGGAGGGTATGAAGATTTATTTTTCATACACTGGAGATGTGGATGTTGAACGTGCAATACGTGTGGCAAAAGACCATATTAAAACAACTGATTATGGTAAAGTATTATACTATATTGTAATGCCTGTTGAGAATTAAGGAAGAGCGAAAACGCTCTTTTTTTTGTCGAAATATAAAAAAAAGCACTTCATAATTGAAGTGCAGTTATATCACTATTTCTGGAGCGAGTGAGGAGAATCGAACTCCCGTAGCCAGCTTGGAAGGCTGGAGTTTTACCACTAAACTACACTCGCATAAGAAATGGTGACCCGTGTAGGGATCGAACCTACGACCCACAGATTAAAAGTCTGTTGCTCTACCAACTGAGCTAACGGGTCAAGTGAATGGTGGGCAGGGAGGGATTCGAACCCCCGAACCCGAAGGAATAGATTTACAGTCTACCGCGTTTAGCCTCTTCGCTACCTACCCTTAAAAGTTAAATGGTGCCGACTAGAGGACTTGAACCCCCAACCTACTGATTACAAATCAGTTGCTCTACCAGTTGAGCTAAGTCGGCATGGTGGAGGATGACGGGCTCGAACCGCCGACCCCCTGCTTGTAAGGCAGGTGCTCTCCCAACTGAGCTAATCCTCCATGTTTCTCGCTAATGCTTATCTAATATATCATACCCAAAGCCAAATAGTCAACCTTAATTCGGCTTTTTTATTAGAATTTTTTAAAACTTCTCTAACCTAAAAAAAAGGCCGCCTTTGCGACCTTTATTTAACCAAAGTTTGTGCAGCTGTAATGATTGATAGTTTGTAAACATCTTCTTCATTACATCCACGAGATAAATCTGAAACAGGTTTATTGAGACCTTGTAGAATGGGTCCAATTGCTTCAAA
>CANRNG010000021.1 GCA_947631935.1 uncultured Erysipelothrix sp. | reverse complement strand
AACTCTGACGAGTTATTGTTTATTTAAAAGTTTTGTTTATTTCGTTGTTTCTTGTTCAGTTTTCAAAGACCATTGCCTGTGCTCTTTCTGAGCCGGCTTGATTATAATATCAAACGAATCTGGAACTGTCAACACTAAATGCACAAATATTTAAAATTCTTTTTTTTAATTCCAAATATAATCCCTTATATATATTATAGAAAAGAAAACCCCCAAAATTCATTTAAAAATTATCAAAAAAATACTTGAAATATTTAAAAATTTTAACGCATTTTATAAAAAGTTTTTTAAGCAACACAAAGTGAATCCATGAAATACTTTTTTTGAAATATCCATGATTTAACACCCAAAAATCAAGACCTAAAAATTGATACATTTTACGCTATTTTTACATTGACTCCACGAAAAAATTATTGTACTCCATAAACAAAGAAATCAAATCATCACGCGTCAATTGTTTCTTATCAAGACCCCTCACATCAAAGATAATTTTACCCTCATGAAACATAATTAAACGCGTTCCATAATCCAAAGCATACTGTAAATTATGGGTCACCATTAAAGTGGTGATATTACGCTCACGCACCATCTTATCCGTCAACTTCATAATGGTTTCACTACTCTTAGGATCCAGCGCAGCCGTATGTTCATCCAAAAGTAAAATTTTCGGATCATTCATCAATGCCATCAAAAGCGAAAGTGCTTGACGCTGTCCCCCGGAAAGTTGACCTACTTTAGAATCCAATTTATCTTCCAAGCCCAAATCCAAGGTTTTCAATAGATTTTTGAAATGCTCAACCTTATCTTTTCGAACACCCCCTTTAAAATTCATTAACCGACCCTTATCATAAGCCAATGACATATTCTCCAAAATGGTTAACGAAGGGGAAGTCCCCGCAACTGGATCTTGGTAAACACGACTGATTTTTTTAAAGCGTTCATACACCTTTAACTTATTAAACCCACCCCCATTAAAATCAACATCACCCTTATCAGGTGTAATTTGACCACAAAGAATATTGAATAATGTCGACTTACCTGAACCATTGGACCCAATTATACTCACAAACTCCCCTTCATCAATTTCAAGATTAAGGTTTTCATACAAATGCATTTGAGCATCCGTATTTCGATTGAATGTTTTATCAATATCTACAAATCTAAGCATGACGTTCTCCCTTCTTTTGATTGAATGATATAGAAATAGATGCGTTATTAAGAACAATCGCAACAATAAATATAATCACCGTAATCAACTTCATATGTTGTGGGTTCATACCCATCCGAATGGCCAAGGCCACAATCAATCTATACAACATTGACCCCACAATAACCATGGTGGTCATTTTTACTTTGACTTTCTTTAAAAGTAACGTACCCAACATCACAGATGATAGCCCCATTACCACCATACCTGTTCCCAAAGTAATATCATAATAACGACCTACAGAAACAGCCACTGCGCCACTTAAGGCGACCAAACCATTTGCGATTGATAAAGCAATAATCTTCACCATACCCACATCATGACCCAGACCCACTACTAAAGCCTCATTATCTCCAGTGACCTTGAGTAAGTAGCCCAATTTGGTTTTTAAAAGCCAATCTACCGCAAATTTAATCACCAACACCAACACAACCATCACAATCAACCGATAATAAGGAATGACAAAATTACCAACAAGAAAGCCATCACTAAGGCCATCAAGCCAGCTTGTATCAAAAAGCGTTTTTTCATTAAGTAAAGACAGATTGGATCTGCCACCTGCAATCATCAAATTAACCGAATATAGCCCCGTCATCACCAATATACCGCTAAGTAAACTGCTAATCTTAAGCTTCACATGCAAAAGCCCAGTGACACAACCTGCCAACGCCCCCGCTAAGAGCGCCGCCAAAAGTGAGAGCCAGGGAGAACCCCCAGCTAAAATCACCATGGCAGAGACAACTGCACCCAGAGGATAGGTACCATCTACCGATAAATCAGCAATCCCAACAATACGATAGGTCAACATAACCCCAATTGACAGAATCGCATATAAGGAACCCTGTTCCAAAACATTTACTATAAATCTAATCATCTTAACGTAAGTCTGCCCTTTCTAAAATTGAATCAGGAATCTCAATCCCCAATTGATGCGCAACCTTTTCACTCACCAATAGTTCTGTTGAAGTTGAAATTTCAACTGGGATTTCAGACGGACTTTTACCCTCAATTAAGATTGCATAAACCATCTTGGATGCTTGAACACCCAAACCATGGTAAGAAATAGAATCTGTTGCCAAAATCCCTTGATCAAATTGACCCGACTCAGCCATAAAGACAGGAACCTTAACCTCATTGGCGATGGACACCACTTGCGCCGTCGCGGCTGCTACCGTGTTATCAGTGATAATGTAAAGCGCATCCGAACTAGAAACAAGGTGCTCCGTAGCCAAAGCAATGTCTCCTGGAGCTGCAATACCTTGCACATTCAACGTCATACCGTGATTTGAAATCAAAGATTCAATCAAAGCAATTTGATGAATTGAGTTATCTTCACTTGTATTGTATAAAACACCCACAGACTTCACCTCAGGCATAAACTCCTTAATCAAACCCAACTGAATATCAATGGGCGCCATATCAGAGACACCACTTACCCTTCCACCAGGATTCTCATTACTCTCAACCAAACCCGCACTCACCGCATCCGTTACTGCATTGAAGATAATAGGAATCTCTGTACCCTCTGTTTGAGAGAGCGCACTTTGAGCCGCAGGAGTCGCAATAGCGTAAATCAAATCAACACCATCGTTCACAAATTGACTGACCATCATATTCGCATTGGACGCATCATCATCTGCAATCTTTAAATCAATCTCAAAATCATCCAAGACACCCAACGCATCCAAACCATCTACCAACCCTTTATGGGCATCATCCAATGCTGGATGAGAAGCCCATTGAAGGACGCCTATTTTAAACTTCTTATTTACATCATTTTGTTGGCCACAACCAACCAAAACCATTAACATTAAGAACCCCAATAAAATCTTTTTCATACTCTTTTCTCCTTTTATCTACCACTAACACCAAACTACAAGATCAATTTGGCATAGATACATAGCACTAAAAAAGCTACGCGTTGCCACGTAGCTTCAAATCTTTTTTATAAAATTAAAATTTATATCTGAGATGCTCGTGGACTTTTAACCAATGGAAAATGGTCAACATCCACAAGGAATATCAACCTATTGATAATAATAAAAGTAGTAAAAGCTTCCCATTAGGGCGAGAGAAATATTCAAGTTATTCATAGTAATCTCCACCTTTCCTATAAACCATAGCACCTCTTTAAATAATTTGCAAGAAGTATTTTCATAAAAATGTAAATAGTTTCAAAGTATGAAAGTACACCTCAATTACTGTGCGCGTGATGCAAGTGTTTCTGGAATTTCAATTCCAAGCTTCTCTGCCACATCTTTATTTATGTATAGCACGGTCTCTGTAACTGTCTTTACTGAAATTTCAGCCGGACTCTTACCATTCACCAAAATATCAACCACCGTTTCACCACCCAATCTACCCAAATTATGGTAATCGATTGAATCCGTAGCCAAAATCCCTTGATCCAATTGGCCATCCTCTGCCGCAAAGACAGGGATACCAGCCGTTGTTGCGATTGAAGTAACTTGGGCAGTTGCCGAAACAACCATATTGTCAGTAATATTATAAATCGCATCCACCTTTTCAACCAATTGCTGCGTTGCAGTATCGATATCTGAAGGTTGAGATATCCCTTGTTTAATAATGGTTAATCCCAATTTAGTTGCTTCTGCTTCAGCAATTTGGATTTGAACCAAGGAATTGGTTTCACCGGTATTATAAAGCATACCTATATTCTTAGCATCCGGTAACATTTCTTTCAACATTGCCAATTGTAAATCAATGGGCGCCACATCACTCACACCGGTCGCATGTTTGCCTGGCTTATCCATTGTGTTCACAAGCCCTGCATCTACTGGGTCTGTGACCGCATTAAACACCACTGGTATACCTGCACTTTCCGCTGCTGCATAGGCCGCTTGCGCAGCATTGGTTGCGATTGCATAAATAATGTCATTACCATCATCAACCAATTTTTGACTCATCGTATTCACATTCGTAGGGTCACCCAAAGCATTTTGGTAATCCACCACATAATTATCAGCCCCCAATTTTTCATCCAACACTTCAATCAAACCTTCAAAAGTTGCATCCAAAGACGGATGATCTGCCAATTGAATTACACCAATCTTATAAACTATGTTTTCACTTTCTGATGAACAACCCACCATAACCAACAACAATACCAATAATACTCCTAAATATTTTTTCATTTTAATTGTTCTCCTTTTTGTTAAATAAAATAAAAAAAACTGCGTGTGCAGCTAAGATGTTTTATGATTTCTTATTAAGCCGCACGTTTCTTAACCAAACACAAAAGGTTAATAACCACATGGGCTTATTAACCGATTTATGTAAAGAAAAAGAAAAAGCTTAATGATGTAATCTGATTTCTTTTCATAAATGCACGTCCTTCCTTACGACTAATATAACAAAAGTTTTTTACCTTTACAATAATTTTTCAGAAAATTAATGTAAGAATGTAAAACGATATCGTTTGTGATACAATAATAATGTACAAAAAACAGGAGGAAATTACACAATGTATACATGGTCATTAAACGAATTGTATCAAGGATTCAACGATACATTTAAAAACGACTTAGAAAAACTAAGCACCTTACTCGATGCGCTCAGCACATCTGCAGATGCACTGGATGGCAAAGATTCCCTAGAGAAATGGCTTAAGGACAACCAAACCATCGCCACACTTTCAAATAATCTTGGCAGTTTCGTTTCTTTACGATTGTCCACAAACGTAAATGATTCAGAAGCACAAAAATACTATGGACAAATTATGAATATCGCATCCAAAAACGCCAGACCCCAGGCTTTATTTTCAAAGTGGATCTATAAGGTTCGAAACGATTTCAAAACTTGGGTAAATGAAAGTGATATTATCAAGGAACATGAATATATACTCCAAGAAGACATTAACAACGCAGCCTATTCCTTAAATGAAGATGTAGAGTCTGCCATTGTAAGATTAAAGATTAACGGATCCTCTGCATGGACACAACTGCAATCACACCTCACTTCAAACACAACCATTGAATATAAGGGCGAAACACATACCATGACTTCGTTAAGAAACTTGGCTTATGATAAAGACCCTGTCGTCAGAAAAGAAGCCTACGACAAAGAACTTGAACTCTATACAAAGATTGAAGATTCCGTTGCCTATGCCCTAAACTCAATTAAAGGAGAGGTTATCCAAACCAACACCATGCGCGGTTATACTTCACCACTCCAAGAAACACTACTTGACAGTCGACTTTCAGAAGCAACCCTCAATGCGCTATTGGGTGCGATTGAAAACGCACTTCCCGACTTTAGACGCTACTTCAAACACAAAGGAAAACTCTTAGGACATGAAAACGGCCTCCCTTGGCAAGATTTATTTGCGCCCTATGAAGTCAAAGAAACTAAAGAATACAGTATTGAAGACGCAAAACCCATGATCATCAATAACTTCAAAAGTTTTGCGGACGATCTGGCCGAAATGGCCGATACTGCCTTTAAAGACAACTGGATTGATTGGGAACCCAAAGCAGGCAAACGCGGCGGTGCATTTTGTGCCAACCTACCCCAAATCAAAGAAAGTCGTGTCATGTTAAACTATGGTGGTTCTATTTCCGACATCGTGACTTTGGCACACGAATTGGGTCATGCTTATCATGGCATGATGCTTCAAGACAATTCCATACTCAACACGGGTTATTCCATGCCTGTAGCAGAAACTGCATCCACCTTCTGTGAAAACATCGTTTTTAATGCTTCTTTAAAAGACGCATCCGACGAAGAAAAAATCATGTTGATTGAAAATGTACTTCAAGACAACACTCAAATTACAGTTGATATTCTTTCACGCTTTAAATTTGAATCCGAAGTCTTCAAAAGAAGAGCCGATGATTTTTTAGATGCAACAACTTTAAAAGAAATCATGCGACAAGCACAAGCAGACACTTATGGAGATGGACTTGACCCAGAAACATATAACCCCTATATGTGGTTATGTAAAGGACACTACTATAGCGCCGGACGCAATTTCTACAACTTCCCCTATGCATTTGGCGGACTCTTTGCGTTGGGTCTATATGCCCAATACCAAAAAGAAGGTCATGACTTTGTGGACAAGTATCGTAATCTACTTAAAGAAACTGCAACCGCCTCTTGTGAAGATGTCGCAAAACTTGCAGGCATCGATACCACCGATATTAAATTCTGGGAATCCAGTATTGACCAAATCGTATCTTTAATTGATCAATACATCGCCTTAACATCATGAGTACCCTTAAGTTTAAGGGCGTGATTGTCGATGTGCACCAAAGCCACAATGGCATCCACACCATCGAACAAGTCAAACATCCAGGGGGTGTTTGTGTAGCAGCAATGACACCCCACAACACCTTGCTGTTTGTGAAGCAATTTAGATACGGCATCGAGGCATCCCTATTAGAGTTTCCAGCTGGCCTTGTTGAAGTCAATGAGGACCCCGCAATCACTGCTCTAAGAGAATTGGAAGAAGAGACAGGTTATCAAGCCAAAACATTGGAACACGTTGGTTCTTACTACTTATCACCGGGATATTCAAATGAAATAATCCACCTCTATATTGCGAAAGATTTGATTAAAACCACTCAAAATCTAGATCCATTTGAAAATTTGGAAGTGATTGAATTGAGCCTTGATGAAGCCTTTAATCAAGACTACAAAGATATTAAGACAGCCTTTTTAGTCAATCACTTAAAAACCAAGAACCTCTTTTAACGGAGGTTCTTTCACTTTAATTGACACATCCCTATAAATCATAGAAAATATAAGAAAAGAAAAGAGGATCTAATTATGAAAGGCATACTTGCTGATTTTACAAACGAAGACAACATCCAACTCATTGGTGCCCACAGTGACTTACTGTTAAGAAACCTCGAAGATAACACCATGGTCTTTCAGATTTTAAACCAAAAAGTTAAAAATGTTTCAACCGGATATGACGACACCAAAGTGCCCCACTTCCAAAAAGGCATTCAATACTATAAAGATAATGGCTACAAGGTTTCCATTCGAAACTCCGGTGGTAGAAGTGTGGTTAATGATCCCGGTGTATTAAATTTTTCTTTAATGTTTAAGTCAACGGATAGCATTGAGAAAGTGTATCTGATTTTCTATCGCTTTATAGTCGATGCGTTAAAACCCCTAAATCTCTCCATTAAGTTTGGTGAAATAAAAGGCGCCTATTGTCCAGGGGCTTTCGATATTAGCATTGACCTACAAAAAGTAGCCGGTACTGCACAAAGACGGGTGGGTAACAACACCTTAGTGGGATGTTACTTATCGGTAAACGGAGACCAGGAAGCACGAAGTACATTGGTCTCAAATTTCTACAAAATCACAGAGGGCGATATTGCAGTCGATCCCCAAAAAATGACCACCCTTGAAGACAAAGTAAAAAGGAATGTCTCTATCGATGAAATAAAGACACTCCTTATCAATCATTTTAAAACCCTGGTTGATACAACCGAATCCTTTGATCCAACCCAGTTTACAGAAGAAATGGTGGATCAAGCCATCACCCGCAATAAGAACCAACAAACACATTTTAATCTATAAACACAATGGATCCAGTTTCTGGGTCCATTTTCTTGATACGCGCAAGCGAAACAACCGGATATCCTTTTTCTTTTAAAGCCTGCATCCCATCTTGAAAATCCTTTGAGATACAAATACCCGTATGAACCAGCTTTGCATTAGCTAAGGTACACAGTGCATCCACATTCAAAACCACAGAACCACTGGCCAAAAAATCATCAATCAGAATAACACGCTTTCCTTCAATATACTTTTGGTTAACAGACAAATAATAATCTTCTTTCTTTGTATAGGAATAACAGGGTTGTTGTAGTAAATTATCCACCAATTTCCTTTGTTTTTTAATAATAACAAGGGGTTTATCACTGTATAAACTCGCAAAGACCGCAGGCGCAATGCCAGAGGCTTCAACCGTAATGTAAGCATCAAAATCAACCGCTTCAAAAGCTTTTGAAAAAGCTTGACCCATCGCATCCATGAGCTTTGGATTCACTTGCATGTTTAAAAAATCAGAGACATCCAATATGGATGTTGATTTTATCTTACCTTGTGCTTGGATCATTTCTTTTAGCTGTTTCATTTTCAATTCCTCCTCAACCAACACTGCCGGATTTATACACTTATCATAACAGTCTTTTTACTTTATTGGAATGTAAGATTTATGGTGCATGTCTGTATTGATACTCAGATTCTTACGCACATTTTATGGTTAGGGGTTTAGATTTCGTTAAATGAGACAAATTTTCGTCAATTTCATTAAAAAAATTTTCACTATGATATAATAGTTTTATATACAAGGAGGCATAATATGCACCATAAAATTTTAAACTTTAGAAATATCGGAAACATACAAACCCCGGATGGGATTATCAAACCTGGATTCTTTTATAGAGGTGGACCCCTCCATAACTTAACAAGTGAAACCAAGGAATTTTTAATAGATGCGTTGAAGATTAAAACAGTTATCGATTTTAGAGATGATTTTGAAGTTGCAAGAGAAGCCAATGATCCAGACTTTAATGTGGTTCGTTTGAATATTCTAAAAGACCAAAAGATGAGTGCCGATCCTGAAACTTTGATTAAGGAACATAATATTTCAGCCCAAAACTTAATGGAGAACTTATATCGCAATATTATCAATTCAGAAAATTCTCAAAAGGAGTATGCGAAATTCTTCGACATTCTTTTAGAGACACAGAGTCCTGTATACTTTCACTGTAGTGCTGGAAAAGATAGAACAGGATTGGCAGCCGCATTCATTTTGAAAGTTCTAGGGGCCAGTGATGCAGATATTATCCATGATTATCTTTTAACCAACGAACTCTCCAAAAACAACATTGAATCTCGCATTCAAGAAGCAGGCATGCATCTTGAAGTAACAGATGATATTGTCAATATGATTCGTGCTTTTTCAGGGGTTGAAATAGCTTACCTGAATGCTGCATATGATGAAATCAACAAACACTATGGCTCTTTTGATAATTATGTGGAAACAGCCTTTGATCTAAGTCAGGATAAGATTAATAAACTAAAAGATAAATATATTATGAAATGAGGTGAATTATTTGAGTACCATTGATATTATTTTAAGACTCTTAATTGCAACCCTTGTCTCGGGTGTAATTGGCATGGAAAGAGAAAAACACAACGCACATGCTGGCCTTAGGACGCATTTATTAGTTGGGATTACCGCCACCATTATTGCCTTAATTCAACAAAAAATAGCCATAGAGGTCGTTGCGTTTGAGTTAGCCCATACCGATTTGGAAGGGGTATTGAGATCAGACCCCGCCCGCTTGATAGCACAGGTTGTGAGTGGGATTGGATTTCTCGGTGCAGGAACCATTATCGTAACCAAAAGAAATATATCCGGTCTAACCACCGCCGCATCCATTTGGTCGGTATCCGGACTGGGTTTGGCGATTGGGATGGGATATATGGACGTTGCCTTGATTGGCTTTGGATTTTTATATATTGCCTTGGCCTTTATCAAAAAAATATACATATCGCATTTTGAAGAAACGGTCATCATTGAATACATTGGGGGTAATGATACCATTCAGGAAATCGAAGATATTTTTGATAGACTGGAACTGACCAGCAAACACCGAAGCTTTAACACCAAACCCTTTGGGGGTGAATTGATTTATGCTTCAACATTTGAAGTTTTGGGTCCCAAAACACTCAGCTTTGAGTTCTTGGTATCTGAGATGGCAAAAAACCCTAAGATTGCGAGTGTACAACTCACCAATATCCATTAATAAAAGGTAGGCCCAGGCCTACCTTTATAGTTTAATCATACCTCTAAATCCACGTACCCCATAAAACGATTGCGCACCATTTGAACCAATAAATGCACGGCCAAATCGCTTCTCACCATAGATGGCACCCCCTTGTTTTCTAAGGGCTGCATCACTCAACAACCAACTTGAAGTCTTAGTATCAAAGTCTTCAAGTTTTTGCATATAAAGATATGCATCTTCATCCAATAAAGTTGCGCCCATCTTTGTGGCTAAAGTTAAGGCATTCCCATTGGGGAAAACATTCTTTTTCGTTCGCATATCTTCTGCAGGTTGATCGTAAGTAATACTGCGATCTTGTAATGGGGATTCTTTGGAACACTCAACATAAATCCAACTGCCATCCTCTAAAACATAAAGGTCGGGTTCTCCCCCTCTATCTTCCATTGCTTTAAGCGTCTCTAAATAATCATCATTCAAAAAGTTCAAGACCGACTCCCATGATACATCAGGATGTCGGTGCATATTGTTTTGGAAACGCTCCATCAATATCTCTATCATACACTGATTCCTTTCAAATAATCTAAAACATTTTTTGCGTCAGTACTGGGTTTTACATCTTCAAAGACTTTTTCAATATAACCCTGTTCATCAATGATAAATGTACAACGTCGGGCGCCTTTAAAAATCCCAGTCTCATTTACGATACCATACGCTTTGGCAACCTTTAAACCTTCGTCCGATAGAATATCAAAGGGTAATGATTTCTTCGTTGCAAACTTTTGGTGTGCATTCACACTGTCTTTACTCATCCCCAAGATTACAGCCCCTTCATTTTGAATTTCAGAATCTAAATCTCTAAAATTACAGGCTTGAGCGGTACATCCGGGTGAATTATCCTTTGGATAAAAATACAAAACTACTTTTTTACCCAAGTAATCTGAAAGTGATACATCTTCATTATTTTGATTTTTAAGCACAAAATTTATTGCTTTATCTGAAGCTTTTAACATAGGTCATTTCCTTCTTTCTTTATAGATACCCATCTGATCTAAGACATCTTTGAATGGTTTGTTTTTAATCAAGCTCCAAGAGATTGCCATCATGAATTGATCAGGTGTAATGTATGCATATGCCAACATCGCATAGGCTTCTTTAAATACTTCATTTTGATAAGGTAAACTTGTGCCATACTTCAAGCTCATATCAATGGTGTTTGTTAAAGCGTAATGCCAAGAAAAGGTTTTGGTTGGGTATAAATCATTAAAATTTTGTTTGTCTTCTTTGGACATTGCATAGTTTGAAAGTATATAGGTCTTACCTTTATTTGAAAAAAGAGGTAAAACATGATACTGCTTAAGATGCTCGATTTTGTAGCCTTTCAACCCATCAATAAACAAACTATCCACAATTTGGTCATCTTGTATATAGATTGATTCAGAAAGCTCCGACAGGGATCTGATCAAATTCATTTCAGAAATATAGTTGTGTTCCAATAAATAGATACCCATCGGTCCTTTGTAATTCTGACGATACATTTGCTTGAAGGCATGTTTCAATTGTTTTTGATTGATAGACCCACGTTTTAATAAAACATCTCCCAAACGAATATAGTAGTGCTTGAGTACATGTTGTTCAAGAAAATGATGTTCTGTCTTATCCCATAACAATACTTTTTTCTGTTTTGCTTTTTGTTTGGCTTTCTTGGGATTTTTAAAGCGCTCAAAATAGGCTTGAACTGTCGCCGTAAAGTTGATCAAATTACCCCATACATAACGAATGGGAAGTATGGGCGGAAAGAAAGTCGAGAAGAAGACAGATTTCATCCCATAGACTTTATAAATAGCCACACTCCTAAAGAGCAATCTTTCAATCATCATAATGGTCACCATCAAAGATAGATACCAAGATAAACTGTATTTTGGATAAATATCAGGTAAGTCAACAAAGAATAAATCAATTATGAAATAGACGACTACTGGATAGCCAATGAAGGCAATCAAATTGCCAATTTTAGCCTTTTGGTCACGATACAACGAATAGCGCCCAACTAGGGTCAAACCATTTTTCTTAAAGATATCTTTAAAGTGAATGGATTGCATCGTAATACCTGTAATCCAGCGCTTCTTTTGTCGCACCGCCGTTTTAAATGTGCGGGGAAACATGGAACGGGTCGCAACATAGCCATCATGCATCTGGGTGCGATCGGTAACTTGAGGCACTTTATCCAAAACATACTCCATATGAATGTTGTGCTTATAAAGTTCAAATGCCAATTTATAGTCTTCCGTCAAAGAATCGGTGGGTAAAAAAGCATACTCATCAAAGAGCTCAATTACATCCCTTCTTAGCGCAAAACCAGTCCCAGCTGAGGGCACAAAAGCATGCGATGCATTGCGGTGTACCATGGTTATATAGTGGTGTTCCGCAAACTCATCAGCATAGGTGCTCGTTGTTAAATTCTTGAAAAAATTTCTAAAAGTTGGATATTGAATCAGTGGGAAAACAGGAAACTGAACTGCTTGACGCTTTTCCATAATATAATTTGTAAGGCGCAATTCAAATGGATGGACCACATCTTCTGAATCATGGACTGTAAAACTCTTGAATTCAATAGCATGGGCTTTTTCATACGCCATAATTTGCTTCACAACATAATTTAAGTTCTGAGCCTTGGTCGTAGGCCCTTCCATTTCATTAATAACACGGTGTACATTGGGATACTTCACTTCCAACCGACCCAAAGCTTCCACTGTACTTAAATCATTGGGATAGACACCCACAAAAATATGATACATCGATTTTTTATAAATGGTGGTATCGATGAAGTGAGAAATCACATCTTCAATCACATTGTCTTCTTGCCATGCAGCAATCATGACAGCCATCATTTTAGGCGGTGTATCAAAGACCGCTTTCAGGTCAAGTTTCCTTTCTTTTTTAAAGAAAGACTGGACGACCGATACAATATCCCAAATAAAATCATCGAATCCCATCAAGATAAAAATTATTACCAAGACCAATCCAGCGATATACAACATAACCCACACTCCCAACTATAAGTTTGCTTCTAAATATACCACAATGCGTTTCACGGTTTGAAATATACTGTGCTTGAGTCACACCCAATTTATTAAACCGTTAACGGGATTCTATTCCCGCTTCAATCAATTTTCCGTCATCCACAAAACCCCTTCTTGAATTACATTCTATCAAATATTAAGGATATTGTAATTAAAGACACATATAAAAAATCCCCAACCTAAGGTCAGGGATTGCTGTAAGTTTAATAAATTGGTTTAGTCTTCTTTTCTTTTCGAAATTAATGTTGTCAATGCACCCAGTCCAACCAAGGATAGACCAGGATAAAGTAAGCCAATATGTCCTGTTGCTGGAAGTTCCTCCTCAACAACAGCACCCTCTTTTAACACCAAGGCGTTGACTGCCTTAGTTAATGCTTCAATATACGCTTGGTGATCATCTTCTGTTTGAAGTGAGACATCCAGTGCCAAATAGGTTTGAGCACTGGCAATGGCTGCTTTCAAATCAACCAATGAAGCATCTGTGTAATTATTAGAATCAACCTTAGCAATCGCATCTAACACCATTGCATCTAGGTTCGTCATGGTTTCTGCTTTAATTTCAATTTGTAAGATACGCGTTCTTGGGGTTTGGTTTTCATAAGCAGGCCAGTCAATGAAATCAAATCTATCCACTAAGAATTCTGTGAAAACTTCATCCAATCCTGCACCCTCGATTCTTGGTCCGCCCAACATCGTATAACCATCTCCACCCACAGCCAAGAAATCATTGGTTGCAAGGACATAGGTCTTGTTGACATCTAAGGGTACCATACCATCTGGGGTATCAAAATGAACAGATTCAATTCTTGATCCTGGTTCTTTTGCGATATTATATACCACAACAGCGCCAGACACATGAAGGAATCCACCCGAAGCACCCAGTACTGTATTGCCATCCGCATCCACTTCTGATACGCTTCTATATGAATACTCAAACATATCAAGGATTTGTTGACCCGTTACTTCAATACTAGAGTACATATTACCAATTGGTAAAACCGCAATGACATCTCCAACAGTGACTACACCTTTGGCTAAGTCAGCACGAATACCGCCACCATTAATAACAGCCAAATCTGGTTTGTAATTTATTATCAATGATTATAAAATTTGAAACAATTACAAAGATACTATAAGCCAAGATAATAATAAGCATCAATGAAGCAATGATGGACATAAGACCCACTGGATTAAAAAGACTCAAGACCAACGAAAATCCTGTAATAATTTGATAACTTTCTGATAAAAATTGATCCATTGAAGAGATTGAATCTAAAATATCAAACCCAAAATCATTTAAATACAAGAATATATTAATTTTTACCATTGGAAAAAAGAATAATAAGATGATGGCTATGGATAATCCGATCTTGACCCAATCCTTTTCTATTATCTTTTTATCACTTACATGATTTCCTAAAATATAATCAACACTGACATTGAATACTGCAGCCAGTCTTTTGAGGTTTTCAATATCGGGCATTCCTTCATCATTTTCCCACTTGCTCACAGCCTTATCACTCACATTTAATAAGTCAGCTAACTGAGCTTGTGTTAAGCGCTTTGATTTTCTCAAATCCTTTATCAATTCACTTGTTTTCTTTTCCATCGTGAACCTCCCTTTGCCTAATTCAATTATAGCGCATTCCTATTTTTGTACAATTCGGTTTTATCTACGCATCGTAGAGACTATAAAAAAAGTAGATTCACCCATGAATCTACCTATTAATTGCATATGGCGGAGAACAAGGGATTCGAACCCTCGGAAGCTATTCACTTCGCCGCCTTTCCAAGACGGTGCCTTAAACCACTCGGCCAATTCTCCATAACGCTACTCTATTATACATAAATTCAAAGTCAATATCAATCCTAAATAGGGTATAATGAAAGAAAGGATGTGATTCTTAATGTTACTGTTGAATCGTATAAAAAAGACGGATTCGTTTTCTGATTCTGAGATTAAAATTGCGAATTACGTGAATGAATATCCCCAAGATGTGATCACCATGACCATCCATGAATTGGCCAATGCAACGTATACCAGTGCATCCAGTGTTACCCGTTTTTGTCGGAAGGTGGATACGGAAGGGTTCGGGGAGTTTAAGCTCCAATTGGCAAAGGAATTAAATTCATTTTCTCTATCTGATAAACGGATTGAGGATGACTTGCCCTTTAATAAACAAGATGAGCCCGAAGTCGTTGCGAAGAATATCTTAAATTTGAATATTCAATCGATGTTGGATACTTATAATGCGTTGGATCTTAAGCAATTGAAACGTATTTCTAAGATGATTGTCGACGCAAGTACCACCCATTTATATGGTACAGGGCAATCTTTAATTCTATGCGAAGATTTTCAATACAAATTATTGCGAATCATGATTAATACAAACCTTTCATCTCAAACAGGTTTTCAATTCATGCAGGCCACCACCCAATCACAAGATGCTCTTGCTATTATTATTTCTTATTATGGAATGGGTCGAATGAATCTAGAAATTGCGAAGGCTTTGCACGCTAATAAAGTTCCAGTGGTTTTGATTACAGGTCCCAACACCAATCCCATTTGTGAATTTGCGAATGAGGTGATTCATGTACCCCCACAAGAAGAACTCATGAAGAAGATGGCTTCTTTCTCCTCAAGGGCTGCCATGCAGTTGGTGGTTGATATTATTTATGCATATGTATTTTCATATAATTATGATGACAATAAAAGAAGGCTTGATATGGACTAAATATCAAACCTTCTTTTTTTATTCTGGAATATAGGTTATACCCTTGGCTTCTAACTCAGCAATTTTTGATTCAAACTGAGGTAAGTAATCTTTGTTGGCAACCAACATCTCATCCAACATATTTTGGGCTTGGGCACCTGCTTTGATGAGTGGGTTTACCACGAATGCTTGGGTTGCAACACCATAGTCACCCGTTACTGCCGCTTCAATCACGAGTTCTTCCATCGATTTCATCAATTGAAGTTGTCCACGTGCACCTGATGGGAAACTGCCCCAGTTGTAAGGTACGGCACCATGGCTCGTAATAACGGATGATACTTCAACGACTGAATCATAGGGTAAATCTGTAATGGTCCCATTATTTTGAGTTGAGACAACCATGATTGTTTTAGAATCGTTCACAATGGAAGCAATCAATTCACAGGCAGCATCTGAATAATGAGCACCACCGCGTTTTGCGAGTTGTTCAGGCTTGTAGTCAAGATTTGGATCCTTATAGAGTTCAAAGAGTTCTGTTTCAGTACGCTTTACAACTTCAGCGCGCGTTTCGCCTTTTGCGTAGCTATCCAATGCATCTTTCAACATATCTTCTTCTAAGTAATAGTAGCGGTGATATGCACATGGAATAATACCCATGCTCTTGACCAATGGATAGTTAAATCCAATGTCTTTAATATTCACAACTTCATGATTTTTGATAAAATCGCTGTCTGGATTATACAGTGTGTCAATAATTTTACCGGTAACTTCAACACCATCTTTATCCCAAACACGATGCCAGTGGAAGTGATTGAGTCCTGCATACTTATGGAATAAATCATCACCATCTGTATCATAACCCATCGCTTCATGGTTCATTTTTATGGAGCCAATTGGAACATTACAGAGTCCAATTGTTTTTTTCCAACCCCCAACTCTAATGGCAGCTTCAGTTACCATCCCTGCTGGGTTGGTAAAGTTAATAAGCCATGCGTTGGGCGCAAGTTCTTTCATATCTTCTATGATATCTAAGATAACGGGGATGGTTCTAAAGGCCTTGAAGATACCCCCTGCACCATTGGTTTCTTGTCCCAAGAATCCATATTTGCTAGGGATACGTTCATCACGAATTCTCGCATCCAATTGCCCTACTCTGAATTGTGTAGTCACAAAGTCTGCATCTTTTAAAGCCATACGACGATCCGTAGTGAGATGTACTTCCCAATCAAGACCCGCTGCCTTCACCATGCGTTTTGCCATTTCACCGACGATATTGAGTTTTTCTTTTCCAGATTCAATATCAACCAACCAAAGCTCTTTGATATCCAAACGATCTTTACGATTAATCATACCTTCCATGAGTTCAGGTGTATAACTACTCCCGCCGCCAATGGTTACAATTTTAAGATTTTTTTTCATGTAATAACCTCCTGTTAATTCCATTTTATGAAAGCCTTGTGATATTTACAAGAGATTTAACGCAATCTGTTTGTCGCTTTCATAATTTGCTTTAAAACAAAGAGAACCATGAAATTTAGTACCAAGATTATGGTATACTAAAAAAAGGAGGACTGATAATGATGGAAACAATTTTATTAGGAACTTACACACGTAATACCAGCAAAGGTATTTATCAAATCACGCTTAACAAGAAGACGGAGCGACTTGAAAATCTAAAACTGATTGCCGAAACCAGCAATCCAACTTATATAGAGTATGACCAAGATACGCACAAACTTTACGCCGTTTACCAACAAGGCAATCGTGCTGGAATCTCTATTTGGGATTATGAAGATGGCAGTACACAGTTACTTGAGACCATAACCCAAGAAGGCACGCCCCCTTGTTTTGTGCACTATGACCCCAAACGAGATGAGTCTATAGACGCAAACTATCATATGGGTCAGGTTAACATCTATAAAAATGGCGAAATACTTCAAACCCTTCAATATCCAGAAGGGGCCAAAGCACACTTTGCCCACACCCATCCAAGAACGGGTGATTTATATACCATCGATTTGGGAAATGATACGGTTCAAAAATATAGAAACCATGCGCTCATCGCAACCTATCACGCACCCAAAGGATCTGGACCCAGACACTTGGTCTATCATCCAACCCAAGATTTAATCTACGTTTACACAGAACACTCAAACCAACTCATCGTTTTGGAAGATGGTAAAACATTTAAAGAAATTCAAATTATCGATGCTTTGGATCAGGATGATGAGAAATCAGGCGCTGCCATTCGTATCACTAAGGATGCTAAGTTTATCTATGTTTCAAATAGAGGACATGACTCCTTGACTGTTTTTTCAATCAATGATGACTTCACAGTCAACAAGATTCAAAACATTTCGGTTTATGGTAAACATCCCCGCGATTTCAATTTAAGTCTAGATGAAGACTATGTGGTGGTGGGTAATAAAGATACCAACAACCTCACACTTTTCAAACGCGACGCCCAAACGGGTCTACTCACATATTTAAACTCAGACACCCGTGCTGATGAAGTCGTTTCGGTGTTGTTTATTGAGGACGCGTCTTAATGTATATTGGATGTCACTTATCCTTCTCAAAAGGATACGAAAATTTGGGGAATGATGCCTTGAGTATAGGTGCCAACACCTTTCAATTCTTTACCCGCAGTCCACAAGGTGGTAAAGCCCGTGAACTGGACTTAGCCGATGTTGAGAAACTCAACGCAATCTTAAAAGATAATAACTTCGATCATATCTTAGCCCATGCACCTTATACATTGAATCCCTGTTCAAATAAGGACTATGTTAAGGAATTTGCGGAAATGGTAATGCGAGACGATATTTATCGCATGAGCTTTTTTGAAAATTCTCTATATAACTTCCATCCCGGAAGCCATGTAGGTCAAGGCGTTGATAAAGGCATTGAAATGATTGTGGAGATGTTGAATAAGATTTTAAGCCCCACTCAGAAAACCATCGTTTTACTTGAAACCATGGCTGGAAAAGGGACTGAAATTGGGAGAACATTTGAAGAGTTGGCACAAATTATTGCAGGCGTACGCATCAAAAACAAGATTGGGGTTTGTTTGGACACCTGTCACATTTATGATGCAGGGTATGATATTGTGAATGATTTGGATGGGGTCATCGATGAATTTGATCGCATTATCGGGCTTGAAAAACTCAAAGCAATCCATCTAAATGATTCAAAAAATCCAATGGGTTCACATAAAGACCGTCATGAAAAAATTGGTAAAGGAAGCTTGGGTCTGGACGTTTTTGAACGCATCATCAACCACCCAAAACTTAAACATTTACCCTTTTATTTAGAAACCCCAAACGAATTGGTTGGGTATCAAGAAGAGATTGAATTGTTAAAATCACTTAGAAAATAACAACTTACTTAAATAAAACGACAACTTACCCTAAAAGTCTGTCGTTTTATTTTTTATTTTTATATAATAAGTTTGTACAGGAGGTAAAAGATTTGAAGATAAAAGTTATTGAAGATGAAAACTGTTCTAACGATACAATCGAAATACGTCTTAAGTCCTTGACCCCTGAAATTCGTGCTTGGATTGATGAATTCCATCAAGAATTCATCCTTGGATTTAAACGCGGTAAGGCATACCAAATCGCAGTCAACGAAATTATTTTCTTTGAAACCGACCAAGACTGTGTTTATGCCCATACGGCACAAGCACTTTATGAAACAAAGTATAAGCTCTATGAACTAGAAGAGATGCTACCAAAGTATTTTACCAGGGTTTCAAAGTCTGCTATTGTGAACATTAAAGAAATCGCAGCATTGGATCAGAAATTAACCTCCAGTCGCACCATTTCGTTTCATCACACACACAAAATTATTTATGTTTCGCGTAAATTTTATCCACTACTAAAAGAAAAACTATCAGAAAGGAGTTTTTAATTTATGAATAGAAAAAATACATTCTGGGGCTTGATCTTTATCTTCGTTGCCCTCACCATGATTGCAGATATGACAGGTATTCTTGAAACCTATGACCTGGTCCGTGTTACCTGGACCATTGTGCTGGGCGCATACGCTTTGAGCCGTATTGTAAAATTCAGTTTTGTACCAGCCAGTATTGCCATTGCGATTGGCATTCGGATTAATGCCGAATACCTCAACATCCATGGTAACTATGGTTTAATATTCTTGGCATCAATTTTATTTGGAGTTGGGCTCTCAATGTTAATCAAACCCAAAAGAAAGCGTAAAACTTATACCGTAAACATCAATGGTGAAACCATCGATATCGATGATATAAAAAATAAAAAATTCAACACTACCGAAGAAAGCCTCAGCGGTGAACATGTCTATTTTGAAAACAACTTGGGGGAAAATTCCCAATACGTTCAATCTGATAACTTAAAGACTGCACGCATTGAAAACAACTTGGGACATTCTAGAATTTACTTTGATAATGTGACCTTTAATCAAGAAAACTGTGTTATCAACGTTGAATGTAATTTGGGTAAAGTTACCCTCTACTTCCCCAACAATATCAACCTACAAAATACCATCACGACTTCACTGGGATCCTTAAAGGGTGCAAGAAGCTTCCATGAAAACGATGCCTATCCTACTGTGTTCTTGACGGGTGAGAGTAATTTGGGTGAGATAGAAGTCATTGTAAGTTCAGTTTAAAAAAGCGCAATTTGCGCTTTTTATTTTTGAACTGTACTTTCTACATAATTCACAATGGTGTCCACTGTAGCCATGGCACCTTTACCCACATCTCTACATGCAAGTAGCGTGGATCTGGGTTCAATGAAGTTAACTCCCCGTAACTTGAGTTTATTCATGTTTTCTATCACCACAGGATTTTCATACATCTTGGTATTCATAGCAGGCGCCATGAATATGGGTAACTTATATCCCACCAAAGCCAGAGTACTCACCATATCGTCCGCAATCCCATTCGCAATCTTTCCAATAATATTGGCGGTCGCAGGTGCAATGATGATCGCATCTGCTTCTTTAATCATATCAATGTGTTCTATTCTTTCTGGATCAAGCTCTTCCATCACATCCAAGTAAACTTTATTTTTGGATAAAGTTTGAAGTGTCAAAGGTGTGATAAAAGCAGTTGCCCCATGGGTCATCGCTACTTTTACATCATGACCATTTTTGGTTAATTGGTTGGTTAAGTCTGCTGCTTTATAAGCCGCAATACTTCCCGATACCGCTAAAATAATTTTCATAGTAACACCCTTTCTTTAATTGCTGATGCAATTTCTTGTTTTGTATAATAAGTTTGATAACTCAAGTCTCTTTCAACAAGATAACCTTTATGACGATCCCCTGATATATCTTTTAAATCATTCGCAAACACATAATCACAATCATTACGATCCATCAATTTATGCGCTTCCTTCAATAAAGAGGCTTTGGATGAATCTACCAATAACTTAAATCCAACCAGAATTGTGTCTTTTTGGTATCGCTTAATCATTTGGATGATTTTAGGCGCCTTACGCATCAGTACAACCAAATCATCATGATCCGAAGGTATCTTATCAAAGCGATCCAAATCCTCTTGGTAATGCTCCAAAACATCCTTTAAATCATGGTTACTTAAACCCCCAATGGCTTTTGCCAAATGATCAATGGTTGAAACAGAATATATCTCATAATCACTCACCGCCATCGCATGGATTACAGCATGATATGTGTGTGTTTCAAGCAAGTTTCTCAATGTTTTCTCTAAATCTCTAACATCTTTAATCATATAAAGATTAACCTCAAAGTCAGGCAATAAAGACCCTTCTCCATAGATATAATCAATCTCAATATCCTCCCCTTTAAAACTATCCGCAATTAATTGTCCCAATCTTCCCGTAGATTTATTCTTAATCGTACGTACGTCATCGATGGTTTCAAATGTCCCACCCGCAGTAATCAAAATTCTCATATTTATTCCTCAATTCTCTTTCATATTATTTTTGATTTTAATCTTGTAATTTACGAAACTTATTGATATAATCAATTAGCAACATGCGCGTGTGGTGAAATTGGCAGACACACTAGACTTAGGATCTAGCGCTTTACGGCATGGGGGTTCGAGTCCCTTCACGCGCACCAAATTTCACATTTAAAACTCCGAATTATTTGGAGTTTTTTTATACTTCGCTATAGATATTATATCTCAAATATATGAAAATTGATACACGAAGCATTTTCATTAATACCTGCATTCACATTGGAGAACGAATAATAATTATATGTCTAACGATAGATTGGTTTTGTTGTTTGATAAAATGGGTATAAGAATCTACAAAGCAAATGCTATCGTTTACATATATAGAGTGAGCTTCCATGCGAGAAATATAAATCCATTGCCGTACAAATTTTCCGTTTTATTATTGTAATTATTCAGTTAATTTGTTATATTAATGGAGTCCTGTTCCGTTAGCTCAGTAGGCAGAGCAACTGACTCTTAATCAGTGGGTCCAGGGTTCGATCCCCTGACGGAGCACCATTATAATTATAACAAGCATGATGTTTGAAACATCATGCTTTTTTTTTATAAAAAATAGCATAAAAATCTAGTTATCCGCATAAAAACTGGACTTATCACACTTTATCAAGGTCAAAACCACTC
>CANRNG010000020.1 GCA_947631935.1 uncultured Erysipelothrix sp. | reverse complement strand
TGCTTTTGTTAAAGAAAAAAAGCCTTGGATAGAAAAGAAACTCAGTCAATATAAGCCTGTGGGTATTGATATAACCCTAGATACAGTGCGACTATTTGGTGTGTATGTTCCACTAAATCTATATAAAGACAAGCGCTTTCGGGTGGACGTAAAGGCTACGTCATTAGATGTCTATACGCCCAGTTTAGATAATTTAAGTAAGAAGATTGAAGATGGATTGAAGCAGTCTTTAATACATATTATTGATGAAGCTTTAAAAGATGTGAGTTTGAAGCTCAATATAAAAATACCACCTTATAAAATAAGGCGGTATAAACGCATTCATGGTCGTTGTTCTTCTAAAGGGGATTTGGCCTTTAATCTATATTTGTTCCATGAATCCATCGACTTTATTTACTATGTCGTATTACATGAATGTGCGCATTTATTTGAATTTAACCATTCAAAAGCATTCTACGATATTATAAAGACCCATATGCCTGATTATAAGGCGGTTATTGCGGCAAGTAAGTCTTTATGAGAGATAAATCAGGGGTAATGTAAATGGATTCCTGCGTACTCATTCTCACCATACCGGGCTGTTTTCCTGGTATTTTTTTTATGTTCTTAATCTTAGTATAATAAACTTCGACATTCACATCGCTACGGTGATTGGAAAAGTATGCTGCAAACATTGCACAAAGCTCCAAGAGTTCTTTTTTAGGCTCATGGTTTGACTTAAGGACCACATGTGCTCCAAAGGTCTTAGCAGCATGGAACCAAAGATCTTCCTTTTTAGCAAGTTTAAAGGTCACAGTATCATTCTGAAGGTTGTTTTTACCAATGAAAATGGTATTGTCTTTATCAACCTCAATGATCATATAGTTTGGTTTCTTTGTTTTCTTACTGGGCTTAGCTTTTGTTTTAAGTAACTTGGCTTCAACTAATTCTTCTTTGATCTCCAAAGCATCTTCAATATCGGCCATTTCCAGATGGTTTTTCAAGCTCGTAAAATAATCTACGCGATCTTGGGTGATTTCAATTTGTTTCTCAAGATATCTTAATGATGTTTTTGCTTTTTTGTATCTTTTAAAGTAATCATTCGCATTCGCAATACCATTGAGTTTCTCCTCTAAAGGAATGGTAACCACATTGTCTTCAAAGTCCTTTAAAGTTATTTCTTTTAACCCAGAAGGGGCTTGAGTGTGAAAGCTTAGTAACAGTTCGCCATGTTCTCTTAAATAATCGGCATTTAAGGCTCTATCCAAATCATCAAACAATTTGGGAAGCTTTGAGTTGGCGCGTTTGAGTTCACGCTTGACCACTTTCATGGCATCTTTAGTATAAAAGTTTAAACGTTCTTCTGTTTCAATATCATGAAAAAATAGATCCATCCCATCCATGAGCGGATGGATGGTTGCCTCTTTATTTAAATGCGTGAGGGGAAGGATATGATAATCGTTGCTATAAATATAAAGGGTATCGGATGTTAGCAGTTCATCAATGATGGCTTGGGGTTCTTGATGGTCAAGTCGGAATGTGATTTCCTTTTCTAAGATGGGTGATATACCTTCATATTTTTGTCGGATTGAAATATTTTTATCGTCAACACTTAAATATTCGATAGAAATTTTGTCCAGTGCATCTGGGTATTCATAGATGGCACCTGGAACAACGGCCCGTGCGGTATTCATAAAGTTTCCTGTGCGTCTTAGGGCATCGATGATTTTACCTGATTCATGCATTAAGATAAGGTTCGCATTGCGTCCCATCAGTTCTATAACCAAGTGTATTTCTTGAATGACGCCCATTTCATCTCGATAGCTAAAGATTAAAGTAACAATACGATCGTTGTTTCTTTGCACAATATCTTGCATGATTGAGCCTTCTAAATACTTTCTTAAAACAGATAAGAAATGGGTCAACTCAATACTGGGTTGATTTTTAGTAGAGGTGAATTGAATTCTTGAATATAGCGCATGGGTAGAAATTAAAAGCCTTTGGCGTTTTTGACCAAAGGTATTGAACACAAAATCAGTTTGGCTGGGTTGTGTAATACGGTTAATTTTTAAGGGACCTTCATTTTGTATGTTTTTAACGATTCTATTGAGTAAAATTCCATCTATGGGCATATGATCGACTCCTTTTGAAGATACATTATACCATAGTGTCAAATGAATGTGCGAAAATCATAGAATGTGTCAGTTTCGAGAAATTAATCTTCTAAACCAGTTTTAAGTCTGTGATTTAAATTGGTATTCGTATAAATGATACCCATTCCATTATAGTTTTGAGTGTGTGGGCCTTCATAAACTATCATTATTTATTTTTAAGATTCGTGACTCATTAATAATAAAAGTATTGTATACTATAGATAAGTATTAATAAGGAGGGATATACATGTTTGTTGATTATCATGTTCATTCAAATTATAGTGATGATTCTACTCATGAAATGGAAGATGTTGTAAAAGATGCTATAGAAATGGGGATTGCAGAAATTTGTTTTACTGATCATGTTGATTATGGTGTAAAACCCGATGCGCATGAAGAAGTAAAGCGATACTATAAAGGGATAGCTGTAACAAATGTTAATTATCCCAAATACTTTAAAGAAATCAGTTACCTTCAAGAAAAATATAAGGGTCAAATTGTAATAAAAAAAGGATTGGAATTTGGAGTTCAAGTACACACCATTGATAAGTATCAAACACTTTTTGAAAGGTACCCAATGGACTTTGTATTGCTCTCTATTCACCAAATCAATGACCAAGAGTTTTGGCTTCAAGAGTACCAAAAAAATAAAACAATTCAAGAAATTTATGACGGATATTATGATGAAATGTATAGTGTTATAAAAAACTATCATCATTTTTCTTGTTTGGCTCATATGGATTTAATACGTCGATATTTAGAAGATACCACTGACTACTATGAATCTACCAAGGATAAAATCGATATAATTTTGCGACATTGTATCAAGCATAATAAGGGTATTGAAATTAACACATCCCATGTTCGTTATGGAATAGATGGATACACACCTTCGCTTCATATCTTAAAACGCTACCATGAATTGGGTGGGAAGATTATTACTATTGGTAGTGATTCTCATATGAAAAGTCATTTGGGATTCTATGTGCATGAAGCGAAAGCGCTGCTTAAAGAAATCGGTTTTGAATATTTTTGTACCTTTGACAAGATGAAACCGATATTTCATAAATTGTGATATTTTTATAATTGGACGCAAATTGTTTTTGGATTACAGTTCCATTTATGTTTATGAAGGGATTTCCTCCTTGTATTATACCAATATCTATTTTACTGAATCATCTATCAACATATGTTTGACAGAATCTTTATTTGTGAGTATTATATTTAAAAGGGATGGTGTGAGTGAATCAAAAAAGAGGAATGTTGATTATATTTTCTGGCCCGTCGGGTGTTGGGAAAGGCACAGTTAGGGATTTATTCGTCAATGATGAAGCATTGAATCTCGCTTTTTCTATTTCAATGACAACCAGAGAAAAAAGACCGCAAGAACAAGATGGTGTGGACTATTATTTTGTGAATCGTGAAGCTTTTGAAAAGGCGATTGAAAACGATGAACTCTTGGAGTATGCGGAGTTTGTAGGAAATTATTATGGTACGCCGATGGCTGAAGTAGATCGTTTGAGGGATTTGGGTAAAAACGTTTTACTGGAAATCGAAGTACAAGGGGCTTTACAAGTAATTGATAAGGTTCCAGATGCTTTAAGTATCTTTTTAGTACCACCCAGTATGGATGAGCTGAGAAGAAGAATTTTAGGGCGTCGTACAGAAGCTGAAGATGTGGTTAATGAAAGATTATCTAAAGCAGAAAAAGAGATGGCGCTTATGAATCAATATCGCTATGTGATTTGTAATGATGATCCACAGTTTGCTGCCGATATGGTTTCGTTGATTATAAAAAGAAATATAGAAGCAACTCTTTAATAAATTTAATGGGTTGTTTTTTGTTAAAGGGGTAGTTATGCAGTATTGTGATGTATTGATTGAAGAAAGTTTTTTACATAATCAAAAACTGACCTATAGTTGTCAGGGCTTTGAGGTGTCCTTGGGTACGCGAATTTGGGTAAATGTTAGAAACCGTCGCATGGTTGGTTTTGTGGTGGCTGTCTATGAAGCAGATCCAATGGATTTTGATTTTGATATTAAACCAGTTCAAGCAGTCATTGATGCAGCCCCGATTCTTAATGATGAGTTATTTCAATTGGCTGAAAAGATGTCTTATCAGACGGTGAGTCCTTTGATTCGTTGTTTACAAGCCATTCTTCCCAATAAACTTCGACCCAAGAAAACAACCACAAAACCAAAAACAATCAAAGGGCTTCGGTTTGTGGGTGATCAAGACTTTGTTTTAACGTCTAAACAAAAAGAATTTGTTGAGGCCTTTAAAATGCATGATTTTGTTTCAATTAAAGAGGCACAAGCAGTCTATTCGGGATTTAGAAAATTGATTGAATTGGGTGTCTTTGAATCGGTTTTAAAAGAGGTGCGATATGAACCGGAAATCATTGAAAAGTCTTATTTGGAACATAAGTTAAGTGTTGACCAACAGGCAGTTTTTGATGCTGTTAAGTTGGATGAAAGTCACACTTATTTAATTCATGGTGTTACAGGCAGTGGTAAAACTGAAGTTTATCTCCAATTGGCGGATCGTGTTTTGAAGAAGAAAGAATCGGTACTGTTTTTAGTTCCAGAAATTTCTTTAACACCTCAAATGATTGCGCGTGTATCCAAGCGATTTGGTAAAGATGTTGCTATCTATCATTCTTCATTAAATGACCAAGAAAAATATGAACAGTATTTACGGGTTAAAAACAATGAAGTACAGATTGTGGTAGGAACCCGTTCTGCGGTATTCATGCCTTTTGATAAATTGGGTTTGATCATTATTGATGAGGAACATGATACCAGTTATAAACAAAATATAACGCCCATGTATCATACTTTGGATGTTGCTACTGAAAGAAGTAAGACCCATGCATGTCCATTGATTTTAGGCAGTGCATCACCCCGTTTGGAAACCTATGCACGGGCTTTAAAAGGGGTCTATACTTTACTTAAGATGCCCCAAAGAATCAACCATTCTTTTCCAAAAGTAACCCTCATTGATACCAAGGATGCACTCTACCAAAAACAATCTTCTATTTTAACTGATACCCTGATTGAAGGCATTCAAAAACGCCTGGATAAAAATGAACAAGTCATCCTTGTCTTAAACAGAAGGGGTTATATGACCTTACTTAAAGACAAGCAAACGCAGGCAGTTTTAATGTGCCCTAACTGTGATATTTCTTTGAACTATCATAAGTATGATAATACTTTAAAATGTCATCAATGCGACTATCATACCCATCACATCCCCAAAGGGGTGGATGGTCAAGTTTTAGAAGTGGTGGGAAGTGGTGTTGGAACCCAACGCTTGGAAGAAAGATTAAGGGAACGCTTTCCTAAATCGAGAATCGCAAGAATGGATCGCGATACAACGACTCAAAAGAATGCCCATGAAACCATACTTTCTGCCTTTAGAAAGCATGAATTTGATATTTTGGTTGGGACACAAATGATTGCGAAGGGCTTAGATATCGCCAATGTAACCTTGGTGGGTATTTTAAATATTGATACAGCCCTAACGCATGAAGACTTTAGATCAGTTGAAGAAACCTTTCATTTGATTTTGCAGGCATCTGGTCGATCTGGTCGGGGTGATAAAGTGGGTGAAGTGATGATTCAATCTTTTAATACGGATCATTATGCGGTTCAATATGCGGTTCATAATCGATATGAAGCCTTCTTTAAACAAGAAATGTCATATCGAAAACTGGCGCAATACCCCCCCTATTCTTATTTGATATCGATTGTGTTTAGTGATGAGAAAGAATCAAATGCCTATCAAAAGGCTTTGGATTTTTATAAAATGCTTAAGACTGAGGATATAAAAATACTGGGTCCCAGCATTTTATTGCGCCTTAAAGGGATGCACCGTGTACGCATCATTTTAAAAAGCAAGGATTTGAATGCAATGCTAAATAAAGTACATGAAGCCTATGATAAAATAGATAAAGGAGGGATTCGGATTGATGTTAATCCGATATCACTGATGTAAGATGAGAAGAAAAATTAGTTATGATATTTTAGAACCGGTGCTTAACCAAAAACAACATGCGCATCGATTGTTACAAGCACTTGATCTTGAACCCCAGGATCAAGCTTTTGTGAGTGCCTTGGTATATACAGTTTTGGAAAACAAATTATTCTTGGAATACCAACTGCAACACTATATTAAAAAGACCCCCAATCCAAAACTCAAGGTGTTATTGCTTATGGGTGCTTGTGAACTCTTATTAATGGAAACCAAGGCGTATGCGGTGGTCAATGAATATGTTGATTTGGCTAAGAAATTAAACTTCAATCACCAAACTGGATTTGTGAATTCTGTTTTAAAGAATGTCTCAGAAAAGGGGTTGTTAGCGGTCAGTGGCAGTGAACTTGAGATTGTTAGCATTGAAAAATCTGTGCCTATATGGATTTTAAAACTTTTAAAATCACAGTATTCAGAAGACTTTGCGCTGGATTACGCAAACTATATTCAAGAAATAAAACCAATATATGGTTGGATCAACCATTTAAAATATGATCAAGATTCAGAAAAATACTTAGATAACAAGGTCGTTGATAAACAGGTTTTTAATACTGATTTAATTAAAAAATCCAATTTAATCATTCAAGATATTAACTCACAGAAAGTAATTGATGATTTACCCATTGAGGTGGGTATGGATATTTTAGATTGTTGTTGTGCCCCTGGGACCAAGACTTTGAAACTGGCAAACCGTCTTAACAATACAGGAAGATTGATTGGGGTAGACATTGCGCCACGTCGTGTTGAGATAACCCAGGAATTGATGGAAAATGCCAATGTTAAAAATGCCACTATTTTACAAGGGGATGCAACGACCCTTGAATTTGAGCATATGTTTGATATTGCTTTAATTGATGCGCCTTGTTCTGGTTTGGGTGTGATTGCGCATAAACACGATTTAAGATACAATGTCACGCCAGAAGATTTGGATGATTTACAAGTCATTCAAAAAGGAATCCTTCGAAATATTTCTCAATATGTTAAAGTAGAGGGGCTTCTTGTTTATAGTACATGTACACTTAATAAGAAGGAAAATGAAAAACAAATTGAAGCATTCTTAAAGGACAATGATAATTTTGAATGTATTTATCAAGAAACCATGGACCCCATCATTTCTAGGGGAGATGGATTTTATGTCGCACATTTGCTTAGAAAGTGGTAAAATATAGCTTAAAGAGAGGTAACTAATTTTGAAACATGTAGCGCTCAGTAAACTTGGCCTGATTCGACAATCAAACCAAGACCGTGTTTTGGCGATAGAAACACCGGTTGGTTTTTTAGCAATGGTCTGTGATGGTATTGGCGGTGGCAATGCAGGAGATGTCGCAAGCCAAATGGCCGTAGATTATTTTAAAAACTCTTTTGAAAGTTTAAAGGTACTTGAGGATGATCGTGCAGTTATCAACTGGTTTGATGATAGTATTAAAGCGATTAATTCTAAAATATATAAAAAAAGTATGACTGATATCGATTGTAAAGGCATGGGAACCACTGTCATTTGTTTGGTGATTATTCAAGGCCGTGCACTTGGATTTAATGTGGGTGATTCGCGATTATATGATTATCGCAGGCAATCACTTAACCTCTTGAGCCATGACCAAACCTATGCTTATATGATGTATTTGGAAAATCAGATTACTAAAGAAGAAGCAGATAACCATCCAGATCGCAATGTCTTGATGAATGCGTTGGGTGTTCATCGCCATATTGAATATGAAACGATTCGGGTTCCAGATGGCTGGGAGCGTTTGATGCTAAGTAGTGATGGATTGCATGACTATGTTCCTTTAGTTGAGATAGAACGTGCATTTGAACTTGATTTAGATAACACAGCAGATGTTTTAATGACAAAAGCTTATGAAGCGGGTGGCTTTGATAACATTTCGCTTGTAATTTTAAAAGGAGATAAAGATGAATCTTAAGATTATTGGTGATCGCTATGAGATCAAACAGAAGATTGGTGCCGGTGGCATGGCAGATGTATATCTTGCCCACGATAAAGTTTTAAACCGTGATGTAGCTGTTAAGGTGCTGCGCTCTGATTTGAGCAATGATCCTGTTTCCTTACTGAGATTTCAAAGAGAAGCCCATGCAGGCAGTGGGTTAAACCACCAAAATATTGTCGAAATTTATGATGTTGGAAATGAAGATAATATTCAATATATTGTAATGGAATTTGTTGAAGGTGTCACAGCCAAAGATATGATCCTAAGACGGGGTCCTTTGGATGTTGAAGAAGCCGTTGACTTTATGACCCAGTTGGCATGGGGGCTTTCTAAGGCCCATGAAGAGGGGATTGTGCACCGCGATATTAAACCCCAAAATATCTTGGTTAAAGGCGATGGCACCCTTAAAATTTCGGATTTTGGTATTGCTCAAGCAGGCGATGCACTTCAATTAACCAAGACAGATTCTGTTATGGGTTCAATTCACTACTTAGCACCTGAAGTGGTAAGGGGTGAAGGGGCGAGTGTCGCTTCAGATATTTATGCGTTGGGAATTATCTTTTATGAATTGCTAACTGCTAAACTGCCATTTGATGCAAAGCTTCCGGTCGAAATTGCGATGATGCAACTTCGCGATCCGTTGCCTTCTGTACAAAAATTCAACCCATCTATCCCCAATTCAATTGTAAATATCATTAATAAAGCAACTGCCAAAAGTGTTAACAGTCGCTATAAATCGGTTAAAGATTTATTGAAGGATTTATTGGGCTCATTGGACGAAAGTCGTGCAGATGAAATTCTTTGGGTTCCCACCCTTGAAGACAATGGTGCAACCAAGATGTTAGACCGCATTGAGGATGCAGCCTTAAAAGAAACCGATGCCAAACCCACTAAGAAATCTAAAAAATGGTGGTATATTGGTGGGGGCGTTGCCCTTTTGATTGTTTCAATCTTAATGATTGCGCTTTTTAACCAAAAGCCTTCAGTCTATATTATGGAAGATCTATCAGGCTTAAACATTGAAGAAGCAGAAGAAAGATTGGCGCTATATAATATCACCATCTCAAAACGTAATATACAATATGAATTTTCTGAAGAGTTTGAAGAAGACTTAATTATAGAGACTTCACCTGGAATTGGTGATGAAGTTCAATATGGTAGCCAAATTCAAGTCATTGTTTCTAACGGTGCATTATTCTTAGTGGATGATTATGCTGGCCAACAAATCGATGCGGTGCGAACTTTATTAAGTGAAAACACCAACCTCTACATTCGGGTGCGACATGAATCCTCAATGGATAAGAGTCCTGGAACCATTCTAAGTCAAGAAGGTGTGTTACCTGGTGAGGAGATCAATCCCAAGTTAAGACGTGAGATTGTCTTGGTTGTCGCCAGTGAAGTTGAAATTGTGGTTCCCAATATTTTAGGAACTCCCGTTGATTCTGCCAAAACTTTGCTTGAAAACCAGGGTATTGTGGTTGTGTTAAGAAAATTATCTTATGATGGCTTGTCAAACAGTCAAATCGAAAATATAAAAACTGATACGGTTGAAAGTACGAAACCCATTGCGGGTAGCACTTATGTACAATCCACGGAGAATGAATTTATTATTGAATACTATGCTAGTGAAGATAAACCTGTAATTATCCCCGATAATTCGCAAGGGGGAGCAGAAGGAAATGATGCATAAACGATGACTCAAATAGCGAGAATTATAAAAAATGTTTCGAATCAGTATACGGTTTATTTTGATGAACAGGTGCATCTTGCAACTGCGATGGGTAAGTTGAGATTGGGTAAAAGACCGATCGTCGGCGACTTTGTGCGTATTGAATTTTTGGAAAATAAATGGGTAATTCAGGAAGTTTTAGATAGAAAGAATCAACTCATCCGTCCTTTGGTGGCAAATATTGATCAAGCCATCGTTGTGATGTCTTTGAAAGAACCAGATTTTTCTTATCGATTGGTGGATAGACTTATCTTCTTAATATCTGTTGAAGACATTGATCCTGTCTTAATTGTAAATAAAACGGATTTGGATTCGGATGCTGCCTTAAAAGAAGTGATGGATGCTTATGTACCCTTTGGATACTCTGTCATTGCGACCACTAAGGGTGAGGATCCGCAACCCATTATATCTTTACTTAAGGACAAGCTCTCAGTTTTAGCGGGCCAAAGTGGGGTCGGTAAATCAAGTATTATCAATCGCATTGATAGCCAGTATGAACTTAAGACGCAAGAAATTTCGAAAGTTTTGGGCCGTGGTAAGCATACAACCCGTCATAATGAGCTCTATAATATCGGAGGGGGTTGGATTGCAGATACACCTGGTTTTTCTTCGTTGGACTTCAAACATGTCGATAAACTTGAACTAGCGCAGTCTGTCCCTGATTTTAAACCTTATTTAACCTGTCGATTTAGAAATTGTTTACACCAAAGCGAACCCAATTGTGGGGTCAAGGAAGCTTTGATGCAAGGTAAAATTTTCCAACAAAGGTATGATCATTATTTAGAATGTTTGGATTTAATTGAGGAGGATTCATATGAATAACATTGTTGCACCATCATTATTGGCTTTAGATTTCAAAGAAATGCGCCTACAAATTAAACGTGCAGAAACATCCGCAAAGTGGTTTCATTATGATGTAATGGACGGGGTATTTGTTGATAACATCAGTTTTGGACCGGATATATTAAAACAAGTTGCGTCGATTACTGAGAACTTTATGGATGTTCACTTGATGATTGTGAGACCTGAAAAGTACTTTAATGCGTTCAAGGAAAGTGGTGCCGATGCGATTACTGTTCATGTTGAGTGTTTTGATGAAGCTGAAAAAGGGATTGAAGCGATTCAAAAGATTCATGAAATGGGACTTAAGGCTGGTATTTCTTTAAGACCAAGTACACCCATTGATTTATCCATACCTTATTTAAAGTATGTAGATTTGGTATTGGTTATGAGTGTGGAGCCAGGCTTTGGGGGACAAGCTTTCATTCCTTCAATGTTAGATCGCATTAAACAATTTGATGAGTTACGAAAACTCAATAGCTATGGTTACCTCATTTCAGTAGATGGGGGCATTAATGGTGAAACAGGACCCAAGTGCCGTGAGAAGGGCGCAGATGTCCTTGTGGCTGGATCCTATATATTTAAGAGTGAAGATATAGAAAAAGCAGTGCAATCACTGCTTTAAGATAAAAATAGACCCTGTGTTAGCAGGGTCTTGTTATTTTGGTATAAAAAAAACGGAGTTAAACCCGTTTGATTTACTTATCTGGCTTCTTGCGCTTTTAATGATTTTAAAGCACGAGCGGAAATACGGACACGTTTTGGTTTTCCATCTACCATGATGGTCGCGTTTTGTAAGTTAACATTCCATTTACGACGTGTTGCGTGTAATGAGTGAGAACGTTTATTTCCTGTCATTCCTGTTTTGCCGGATACGGAGCATTTTCTTGGCATATTCCGTAACCCCCTTTCGTCTTTTCTTTTAGCTTCATTACTATACCATAATGAAAAATCTATTTCAAGTAACAAGTGAAAAATAAATTGTTATTAAAATTATCATGAAATTACCCTTAAAACTTTCAAAACAAGACGTGAATTTGGTATAGTATAGGGGAAGATTCCACTTTATTAAAATTATAACATGTGATAAACTAATACTATCACTAGGAGGTCGGATTTGGATAAGAAAATACTCGCAACTATAGAACTAGCCGATCATGAAGTGCGTTTAATTGTAGGTCAATTCTATAACGGAAGACTCAATATATTAAAAGTTGAACGGGTGCCTCACGAGGGGATTCGAAACTTTGAAATTATAGATGCTCAAAGCGTGCGTCAAGCCATTCTCAAAAGTGTTACCAATGCTTCGGAAAATGTGGGTGGCGAGATTACACGTGTTTTAGTATGTTTGCCTGGTGTAGACTTAATTGTTAAGGATACGGTACAAACTGTCAGCATCAATCAATATGTAACCAAACAAAATTTAGAAACTTTATATCAAAAAGTCACTGCCCATGGTTTAATGGATGGACGCATTCTTGTGAATGCAAATATTACGAGATTTCATATCAATGGCATGACCACAAGAAAAGTTCCGTTGAATGAAAAATGTCGTGAATTGACAGTTGAGGCAGATTGCTATTACGTTAATAGAGATGTCGTCTTTGATTACTTGAAGATTATTGAAGGGACGGGTCTTGAGGTCTTGGATGTTGTGATTGATGATTTGGGATTTGCTAAAGAAGCAGGTCTTTTTGAAAAATCAATACATCACCCATTAATTGGGGTTACCCTTGAACGTGGGTACAGTAAGTTGTCTCTTTTTAATAAGGGGCAGTTGTTGACCAACATTTACATAGATGAATCTGTGGGGGATATCTTTAAGAAGTTTAATGAAGTCTATGGTTTTTCAAGCAATATTATCGAAAGATTGATTTATTTTAATTTGGATGTGTCGAATGTTTCACCATCTACAAATCCAGTCTTTGCTTGGAACACCAAAAATGATGAACACAGTTTAAGTCAAAAGGATATCTTAGACTTTGCTGGAAATGATATGATACAGTTATTGGATTTGATCCATAAAACGTCTCAACCTATTTATGGGTACGGGGACACAAGTTTTTTAATTTCTGGTGAAGCCGCGATTATCGGTGGCTTAGATGCAATGTTAAAATCAGCCAGTACCAGGGAGGTGTCTTTATATGTGCCCAATACGTTTGGGGTTAAAGATCCAACCTATAGTGCCATATTGGGGACGTTCTATCATGTGAAGGATACGCGCTTTTATAAACAAGAGATGCCTTCCAGCATTGATGAGGATGGTTTCTATAAGAAAAATATTTATCGTGAAGCAAAACAAGAAACAAAAGCTGAAACATTCACGGGTAAACTTAAAAATCTATTTACAGATTCATAAACATGGAGGTTAAGATTATGACAATTAGTAGTGGTGCAATAATTAAAGTAGTGGGCGTTGGGGGTGCAGGTTGTAATGCGGTCAACAGAATGGTTGATGAAGGACTCCAAGGTGTAGAATTCTATGTTGCTAACACGGATTTACAAGCTTTACAAGCGTCCAGTGTAGATAACAGAATTGCGTTGGGTCCAGATTTGACAGGTGGACGTGGTGCAGGGTCTATTCCAGAGATGGGAAGAAAAGCTGCGATGGAAAGTGAAGAGGAAATTCGCGCGGCGGTTTCGAATGCGGATATGGTATTTGTGACTGCTGGTATGGGTGGAGGCACCGGAACTGGTGCGGCTCCAATCTTTGCGCGCGTTGCACAAGAAGAGGGATCGTTGGTTGTTGGGATTGTCACCAAGCCTTTTGATTTCGAAGGACCAACACGCGTTAAAAATACAATTGAAGGTTTAGATGAACTCAAGAAACATGTGGATTCTCTTATTATTATTTCTAACAATCAATTATTAGAATTTATTGGTAATATTCCATTTCAAGAAGCATTCTTAGAAGCAGATAACGTATTAAGACAAGGGGTACAAACCATTACTGACTTGATTGCGGTTCCTGCCTTGATTAATTTGGACTTTGCGGATGTGCGTTCTGTCATGCAAGGACAAGGTACAGCCTTGATTGGTATTGGAATGGCTGAAGGTGAAGATAAAGCGGTTAAAGCTGCTAAAGTTGCTGTCACATCGCCACTTCTTGAAGCACAAATTAAAGGTGCTCGTAAAGCCATTATTAATGTTACCGGTGGTGAAACCATGTCCATTCAAGATGCAAATAAAGCGGTGAGCTATATTCGTGAGGCAGCAGGTATGGATATGGAAATTATCTTTGGGGTTGCGATTAATGAACAAATTGGCGATGCCATTATTGTTACTGTGATTGCAACAGGCTTTGATGCACCCGTAAAGGCAACGAAGGAACGTACATTTACCCGTTCTCAAGCGAGTGAAATTCAAAAAGAATCTGTTGAAGATACAGAAGAAACGGATACCAGTGGTATTCCAGATTTCTTCAGACGTTAATTATATAGACAGTCAAAAACGAGCATTGAATGCTCGTTTTTCTTATCTAAATCCGCGTTGATATTGTTCTGGTAGTAAATCTTTTCTTTTTGAATTCATCATGGCTTCCAAAACAAAGTGGGGGTTTCTTAATAAAGCCCTTCCACAAGCTACATAATCTGCACGATCGTTTTCGATGATATCAATGACTTGTTCTGGGGTCGTGATGAGTCCAACTGCAATCACTGGTTTCTTGGTTACTTCTTTAATAATAGATGCAAAGGGAACTTGATAACCTGGAAATGCTTTTGGTTTAATAGGCGTAATACCACCACTTGAAACATGAATGGCATCAACGTTATCTAAAATGGGTTGGAGGGTCTTTATTGCGTGATACACATCATAACCATCTTCTTCATAATCGGTTGCAGATATTCTTAAGATGATTGGTTTTTCCTTGGGCCAAACTGTTTTAATAGCTGCAATCAGTTCAGTGTATAGAACAGAAGCATCTTTATACTCATCCTCTCTCAAGTTTGAAAGTGGACTCATGAATGAGGATAGTAAGTATCCATGTGCAATATGTAACTCAATCGCATCAAAATTGGCTTCGTTTGCGCGTTTTGCGGCATCCACAAAGCTTTGAATCATATGCTTTATATCTTCCTTACGCATCGCTTTAGGTATGCGATAGGCGTCGCTATAGGCGATGGCAGAAGGTCCATAGATGGTGTCTACCCCGTCTACTGCGGTGCATTTACGACCTGCATGACTTAATTGAATACCAATGCTACTACCTTGTTCATGCACTGCTGTTACGATTTCTTTAAGCCCGTCACGTTGGGCATCGTTCCAAAGTCCCAAACACTGATCGGTAATTCTTCCTTCAGGAACAACACCTGTGGCTTCCACAATGATCAACCCAACTTGGCCAATGGCACGACTCACATAATGGGCTTTGTGAAAGCTATTTACCATACCATCATGATTGAATGCGGAATACATACACATTGGCGGCATGATAAACCTATTTTTAAGTGTTAAATCACCAATTTTACTGGCTTCAAAAATTTTCATAAAAAGACCTCCATATTTGAAGCCATTATAACATGAATATGGTAAAATATCTCTAAGGGAGGCTTTTTATGAACTCAGAAATTATCAGTGTCGGTACAGAAATATTATTGGGGGACGTTATTAATACCAATGCCAGCTACATTTCAGAAAAACTTACCCAATTGGGTATTAACTGTTATTACCATACAGTAGTGGGAGATAATAAGCATCGATTAAAAAAAGTAATTGAAACGGCGCTCAAGCGTTCCGACATTATCTTCTTTACCGGTGGATTGGGTCCAACTTATGACGACTTGACTAAAGAAATTGTTGCTGAAAGTATTCAAGAACCCTTGGTTTTGGATGAGGTCTCATATGAGCGTTTGCTTGATTATTTTAAATCCAATAATCGTGAAATGTCAGAAAACAATAAAAAACAGGCTTATATATTTGAAAATGGCCATGCGCTTGCGAATGATAAGGGTACAGCACCAGGCTTATTGATTGAGAAAAAGGGTAAAACGCTGATTCTTTTACCAGGCCCTCCTTTTGAATTGGTAGATATGTTTGAAAAACAAGTGATGCCTTATTTTGATTCAAAAATTCATGATATTTTAGTTTCCAAACGTATCTATTTGTGGGGGATTGGTGAATCAAATTTAGAAACGATATTAAAAGAGGAAATGGAAACTTATACCAACCCAACCTTGGCGCCTTATAGTGATCGTGATGGCTTGTATATTCGGGTTACAGCCAGTGCTGAAACAGAAGCCGCCTGTATTGCTTTAATTGACCCCGTGATTGACTATATTCATGAAATTGTAGGGGAATATGTTTACAGTGTAGACATTCCAAGAATAGAGGATGCACTGAGACATAAGTATGCATCACCCATTTATGTATTAGAAAATAAGACACAGGGGCTTTTGAGTCATCGATTGGGGTCTTTGGTTGCGCGTGGTATTGTATTGAATCAAGATTTAAGCTTATCTTCACTGGAAGAAACCTTAACTTCACTGAAAGATGTGCATAGAGATGGCATGGTGGTAGGATTTTTTAAGACGGAAATCAAAGGTGAATATAAGATTGTGATCTATATGAATGATTTGGTGTTTATTGAAAAAGTTAATTATGAACGGGGTCATTCTGATGATGATTTACGTGTTCTAAATCGTGCAACATCGCATGCGCTTAAAATGATGTTGGATATCGTGAGTGTATAGTTGTTATTTAACTTTAATTGTGGTATTATTACTAATGGCGAAATGCCATTCTCACACTGTGGATTTAGCGATCCGTGCTCAATTGAGTTATCGTTACCAGAAGCAGTGGCGGATAAACGGAAAGGTAGGACAAATTTATGTCAGAAATTATAACAGTTAGACAACTGTTGGAAGGAGCGGTTCACTACGGTCATCAAACCCGTCGTTGGAACCCAAAAATGAAACCATATATTTATGGTGCAAAAAATCGTGTTTATATCATTGATTTAAACAAAACAAAAGAAATGACTGAGAAAGCTTATACAGCACTTCGTGATATTGCCGAGAAAAACGGTAAATTATTAATTGTTGGTACTAAGAAACAAGCGCAAACAATTGTTGTTGAAGAAGCTTTGAGAAGTGGTTCATTCTTTATTAACCAACGTTGGTTGGGTGGAACACTTACAAACTTTAGAACCATTCAAAAGAGTATCCGTCGTTTGACTGATATTGAAGAAATGGAAGCCAGTGGCGCAATCAATGTTTACCCTAAAAAAGAAGTATCTCTTTTAATTAAAGAAAAAGATCGTTTACAAAACTTCTTAGGTGGAATTAAAGAAATGAGAAAACTACCTGATGCAATCTTTGTGGTTGATCCAATTGAAGATTACAACGCGGTAGCAGAAGCTAAAAAATTAGGTATTCCAGTATTTGGAATTGTTGACACAAACTGTGATCCAGAAGTTGTTGACTACCCAATTGCAGGTAATGATGATGCAGTACGTTCAATTCGTTTGTTTGTACAATTGATGGCAGATGCAATGGTGGAACCCAAAGGGGGTCAAGTTGCAGTTGCTTACCAAGATAAAGAAGCAGAAGATATTACCATGGAAGACGTTATTGTTAACGTAGAGCGTCAAGCTGAAGAAAACGAACGTCGTCGTAAACAACGTTTCGAAGAACGTCGTCGTCGTAACGACCGCCGTCGTGATACTCGCGATACTCGTGATACCCGTCCACGTCGTCCAAGAATTGACCAAACCGAAACAAAAGAAGAAAAAACAGAAGTAAAGGAGGACTAATATGGCTGCTATTTCAGCAAAACTCGTAAAAGAATTGCGTGATCGTACGGGTGCCGGAATGCTTGACTGTAAAAAAGCATTGGAAGCAACTGACGGTAACGTTGAAGAAGCCGTAACTTGGTTACGTGAAAAGGGAATTGCCAGTGCGCAAAAGAAAGCAGGGCGTATTGCTGCTGAAGGTTTATCCAATATTGTTATTGGGGACAATAAAGCGGTAGTAATTGAGATTAACTCTGAAACTGATTTTGTTGCTAAAAATGAAATGTTCCTTAACTTAGTGGATGCAGTTTCAAATGCAATTTTAAATAACAACCCAACATCAAACGAAGATGTATTGGCTTTGGATGTCGATGGTAAAACTGTTGAAGATTTAGTTATTGAAGCAACATCAACCATTGGTGAAAAAATTACATTCCGTCGCTTTGCAGTGTTAAATAAAGAAGATGGACAAATCTTTGGTTCATATAAACACATGGGTGGATCGATTTCTGCTGTGGTTGTCTTAACGGGCGATAACGAAGAATTGGCAAAAGATATGGCAATGCAAGTTGCATCTATGAATCCAACTTATGTATCTATGAAAGATATTCCACAAGAAATTACGGATAAAGAAACTGAAGTTCAAATTAACATTGTTAAAAACGATCCAGAACTCTCAAGCAAACCTGAAAAGGTTATTGAAGGCATCATTAAAGGACGTGTAAGTAAATCAATGCAAGAAGTTTCATTGATGGACCAAATTTTCTTTAAAGATGGAAATTCAAAAGTCGGTCAAGTACTCAAAGGTGAAAACACAGACGTTTTAAGCTTTGTGCGTTTTGCAGTGGGTGAAGGTATCGAGAAACGTGAAGAGAACTTTGCGGAAGAAGTTGCGAAAGCTTCTAAGGTTTAATGATTGATAAGGACACTTTGTGTCCTTTTTTAAAAGATGGGAGCCAGTTATGTATAAAAGAGTTCTATTGAAATTGAGTGGGGAAGCACTCTCAAATGATAAAAATATCTTTGATCGCAAAATTTTAGAGGATTTGTCTTTACAAATTAAAGAAATCGTTGCGATGGGTGTGGAAGTAGCAATCGTTGTTGGCGGTGGAAATTTTGTGCGCGGTAAGATGGCTGAAGAGCTTAACATTGAACGTTCACAAGTCGACAATATGGGGATGCTTGGGACAGTTATCAATGCACTTGCAATTCAAGGTGCACTCGAAATGATGGGTGTAGAAACACGGGTTCAAACTGCAGTTGAAATGACTAAAGTTGCAGAACCTTATATTCCCAGACGGGCAATCCGTCATTTAGAAAAAGGACGTGTGGTTATCTTTGGTGCTGGAACGGGTTATGCCTTTTTCTCAACCGATACAGCCGCAGCACTGCGTGCTTCTGAAATTGGAGCCGATGTTATCTTAATGGGTAAAAATGGTGTTGATGGTGTTTATAATGATGATCCAAAAGTAAATCCAGATGCAATCAAATATGAGAATTTATCTTATATGGAAGTCTTGCAAAAACAACTTCAAGTTATGGATTCAACAGCAACTTCTATGTGCATGGATAATAATATTGACTTAATAGTCTTTAATATGAACGAAAAAAATAATATAATTAAAGCAGTTAAAGGTGAATCTAATGGCACCAAAGTTACTGTAGGAGGATGATTATGAATACATTAGTAAATGACGGAAGAGAATTAATGAATGAAGTAATCTCAAACTTTGAAGATCGTTTGGGAACTTTACGTACAGGACGTGCAAATGCAGGCGTTCTTTATGGAATTGAAGTAAATTATTATGGATCACCCACACCTTTAGAACAAATGGGACAAATTTCTGTTTCAGAAGGGACACAACTTGTCATTAAATTGTTTGATCCATCTGTAATTAAGGACGTAGAACGCGCACTTAATGAGTCACATTTAAATCTACCCATCACCAATGATGGTACTTTATTGAGAATTAACATTCCACGTTTAACCGAAGAAACACGTAGAGAAGTAGCGAAGGAAGTCAGTAAGTTTGCTGAAGAAGCTAAAGTGACCCTACGCAATGTTCGTCGTGACTTAAATAATGAAGTTAAAAAATCAGATGACTTAAGAGAAGATGATGAAAAACGCTTGATGGATGACATTCAAAAGCTTACCGATGAATTTGTGACTAAAATTGACACAAAAGCTAAAGATAAAACAGAAGAAATCATGACTGTCTAATATGGATTCAATCAATCATATTGCGATTATCATGGATGGAAATGGACGTTGGGCAAAACGAAAACAAAAAGAACGCTCAGTGGGTCATTATTATGGTTCAGAACAGGTCAGAGAAATTGCTTTGGCTTCCTTAGATCTTGGAATCAAAGCCCTGACTCTTTACGCATTTTCAACTGAAAACTGGAAGCGACCTCAAAAAGAAATTGATTATTTGATGATGCTACCAGAAGTCTTTTTCAAAAAATTTCTAAAAGAATTAAATGAAAAAGGCGTTAGAATCATGACCATTGGTGATTTAACACCCATTCCTTTGAAGACGCGCAAAGTGATGGAGCGGGCAGTTGAAGAAACAAAGCATAATCGTAAATTAATCTTAAATTTTGCTTTAAATTATGGTTCTCGTGATGAAATTATTCGTGCGGTTAATCAAATTATTCAAGATGATGTTGAAACAGTCAGTGAAGACACTTTTGAACTCTATTTGGATACCTATGGTCTTGATCCCATTGATTTGTTGATTAGAACCGGTGGTGAACAGCGTTTATCCAACTATTTACTATGGCAGCTTGCCTATAGTGAGCTTGTTTTTGTTGATGAAGCGTGGCCTGATTTTACAAGAAAAATCTTTGTTCAATGTATCGATGACTTTAAAAATAGAAATCGTCGCTTTGGAGGGCTAAACGATGTTTAAAAGAACGATTACTGCCATTATATTGATTGCTTTAATTGTGGGTATTTTCTTAATGGGAAATGCCTACGTTTCTATTCTCGTTAAAGCGATTATGTTACTGGGAGGATTAGAAATATATTTAATTAAGAAGGATGTATGGCCCAAATCATTTTTGGTCTACATATGGATGCTTTTAGCAATGAGTTACTTATCCATTTCGCTATTAACCTATGTATCCATTATTTTGGTGTTAAACTTTGGTTTGGCCGTATTTTCAGAAAAGATAACCTTCCACGATATTGCACTTGTTTTTCTTTTAATACTTGTATTGGTATTGGGCGTTCAAGCGCTTGAAAACATTTTGAGTTTTCCAATTGCAGTTTTCGCTTATGTCGTGATTGGTACTTATGCAACAGATACTTTTGCTTATTTGGGCGGAAGTTTGTTTGGTAAACATAAACTTATTGAGCGAATCTCTCCCAATAAAACCATTGAAGGTGCGGTCATTGGGACATTGTTTTCAATTGCACTTTCACTGCTTTTCGCATATTTCTACGTTGACTTGGACTTAAATATTATTTTGATCACATCTTTGGTAACACCCTTTGTTGCACAAGTCGGTGATTTAAGTTTCAGTCTTATTAAACGTACTTATAATATTAAAGATTTTGGCTTTATATTACCAGGACATGGTGGCGTATTGGATCGCATCGACTCCATTCTATTTACAATTTTAGTATTTAATGCGATTCTAGGACATTTCATGTAGGTGATAGTATGACGTTTATCATAAATATATTGGTTTTTGCCTTGGTTATGGGAACCATTGTTCTCGTACACGAGTTAGGTCACTTAATTGCTGCGAAATCTTTTGGTGTATATTGCCGCGAGTTTGCAATTGGGATGGGACCTAAAATTTATTCTTATCAAAGTAAAAAATCTGAAACAGCGTATAGTATTCGTGCACTTCCCATTGGGGGCTATGTCGCAATGGCAGGAGAACCAGGGGAAGAGGGCTTGGAAGATGTTCCTTTAGAAAAAACAATCCAAGGAATCTCTCGCTGGAAACGTTTAATCGTTTTACTTGCCGGTGTCTTTATGAATATGGTCCTGGCATTTATTGTCTACGTTTCTTTATTTGGGTTTTTAGGTGTTGTAAGACAACCTGAACCCATTATTGCGGCTGTAGCCGATGGATATCCAGCCCAAGCAGCTGGACTACAAGCGGATGATGAAATTGTTAAAATGACTTTCTACAATGGAACTGTAATTGTTCCTGAAAATTTTACCGACGTCTCCATGGGAATTATCACCTTTGAAGACAATCCAATTGAGATTGAATTTCTCAGAGGTGAAGAAAATTTAAGTGTTACGGTAACACCAGTCTTCAACGAAGATTCAGAAAGTTATGTTTTGGGGATACAAGCTTATCCTGGAGCAATGGAAAAGATAGGTTTGGGTGGCACCGTCGTTTATACTTTCCAATATCTTGTAAACATGGTTGGCCAAATTATTATGGTTTTAGGACTGTTAATTAGAGGCATAGGATTGAATAATGTGGGTGGCCCAGTCGCAATTTTTCAAGCGACCTCTCAAGCGACTGTCTCAGGATTTGACTTTATATATCTTTGGAATCTCATTGGTGGCCTATCAGTATCACTTGCCGTCATGAACCTTGTTCCCATCCCAATCTTTGATGGGGGACGTGCTTTATTGACAGTGATTGAAATGATTATTCGCCGTCCAATTCCTAAAAAATTCGAAAATGCGATCATGATGATAGGACTCGCCCTTGCTATCTTTATCATGGTATTCTTTGTAATTAACGATTTTAAACGACTTTAGTATTATTGACAATTTAAAAATCAAAAAGGTATGAAAATCTACTCAATAGAGGCTTTTTTCATGCCTTTTATTTTCGCTTGTTTTGTAATAATATGTTAGACAACTTTTCCCTATGAGTACATTAGTACAGTTGGTGATGGGATATGGCCTGCACGGCCAATCTTTATAACATTAGGGTATTTAGAAATTCACTTAGGTATTTATCTCTTCAAATTAATGTATAATATACAAATCAATGGCAGGTATTTGTGCTCCTTTTATAGTTGAAAGTATCAAACTCCAGACTTATTGACATAAGCGTTTTCATTTGCTAATGTTTATGTATCGTAAATTAATTTTTTTATATGAGAGACTCGGGTAGTTGGATCGTAGAGTGGAGTAATAGTTGCATAAACACAATAATATATATTACGATATTAATTATACTACTTGGTGCTAGAATAAATAATGGATAGGTTAAACATAGAGTTCTTAAATAGTGTAGAATATATACAAAAAGGGGAGAACACTCTATGGCAAAAAAATATAACAAACAGTTTAAGCAAGACG
>CANRNG010000019.1 GCA_947631935.1 uncultured Erysipelothrix sp. | reverse complement strand
TCATTTTTATCACCCTCTTAAAACCATTAGTAGCACAATGTGCTACTAATTCAAGTGTATCCACCAAAATGTTGATACCGATGTGCTTTACTAGCCATGATATAAAAGGCATCAATGTGTTTATTTAGAGGTGAATCAAACATAGATTGGTAATTAAAAAACCCACTTCAAAGTGGGTTGAATTGTTAAATGGTCGGAGTAACAGGATTCGAACCTGCGGCCTCTTGCACCCCATGCAAGCGCGCTACCAAGCTGCGCCATACTCCGCTTCCTTTATGATACCAAATTATTTGCGTTTCAACAAGATGTTTTATTTGATATAATGTAAGGACAGAAAAGAGGCGACAGAATGGAAAAACACTTAATAATCTCAGATCTTGATGGTACATTGGCTGATGGAGCGCATGAGGTGAATGAAGAAACCAAACAAATTATTAGAAGACTTTTAGATGATGGACATCTTTTTTATATCGCAACCGGTAGAATGAAAAGCCTTGTGTCCAATGTGGCGAAGAGTATTGATGAACGCGTGGGTGTGATTGCATCCAATGGGAGTGTGATTCAGACGGATGTTGGTTTTGAGACTTTTACTTTAAACCAGGAAGATAAACTTAAACTCTACGAAGTTTCTAAAAAACACAAAACACCAGCACTCTTTTTTACTGAGCAAGATATTCTATATACTGATTTTGTTCCCGATTTTTTTGTGATTCCCAATGAATTTCATACCAACAATGTCATCAAACAAATCTTGGATCCCATTCAAGACTTATTGGCTTTTCCGATTGTGAACTGTTTATTTATGGCCCATCATGTGGATAATCCACAAGCGATTTTAACCCCTACAAGAAAGAGTATTGTGGATACGCTCAACCTTACCGTTACCAGTTCAACCATTGATAACTTAGAAGTCTATTCCACACAATCATCAAAGGGAAATGCACTCAAACGCATTATGAATCTACATAATATTCAATCTGATAATGTGATTAGTTTCGGGGATGGTTTCAATGATGTGAGTATGTTTGAGGTTGCGAAAACCTCTGTTGCGATGGGGAATGCACCAGATACCATTAAGAAAATAGCAACCCACACTACCCGCACCAATGTTGAAAACGGGGTATCCCATTTCCTGATGCAATATTTTAAATACTAGAGTCCTATATGGACTTTTTTTATGTGCTTTACATAAAAAAAAGATGGCATATATCCATCTAGTTTCTCAATTCAGCATCACTGACAATTAAAATCCCCATATTACCCAAAGGCAGTTCTTTAATGACATTGCCATCGGTAAATAAATAAGCCCCACCACTTGCGCTATCGTCTTCAGAAAAACTATTCACAAGTAGTACACTGGGTTTCAATATTTTTAATTGGTTTGCGAGGTCATTTAGACCCTCATTACGCCACTCGGTTGGATTGAATTTAAGTGTAATTGGCCAAATTACAGCATCTGGCGATATTTCATTTAATTTAACAATATTATCCATATATTCAAGGTCACCAAAGCTTGCGATGGCCAATTTCAAACCACGAATTTCAAACACACCATGGGTATCCCCCACACGATAATGATCATCGCCACCTTCAGGAATCCAATTGGTTGCACAGCTTCGATGTACGTGTAGAATTTGACCTTCTTTATCCAAAATCACATAACTATTATATAAAAATGCATTATCTTCTTTTTCGACAAAGCCAAAGCCCAAGCCCACGCGATATTTTTTAGCCAAACCACGCATCAAAAGAATTTCTTTACTCGTAATATCCAAAGCCAAACTCAAATCGGTTTCATAGTTCCCAGTTAACTGTTGTTTACCCATTAAAAACTGGTTCCCAAAACAAAGAATATCCACCGACAAATAATCTGCAAGATATTGTTTAACTTGGGTAATTTGAGCATCATAAGTATCACCCATTTTTGCAGACATCAATGCAATTCTCATAGTATCACCTCGTCTATTTTCATAAAAACTCTAAACACATTATACCACACTTTCAAAGAATCAAGGGGGCGACATATGAAAAAAAGCCCTTAATTATGGGCTCTTTCATTAATTTTCTTGAAAATCATGGATATTTTTCAAAACTTTTTCGCTCAACCGTACCAAAGCCTGTTTGGTTCTTCCCGAAGATCGACCCCTACAATTTACATGTGGATGATCTAAAAGCGCAAGATTTCCAAGGGCTTCATTTGAATCACAGAAGAATTCATTACTTCCCTCATCCAACCATTTCCTAAGTGCATCCACTTCAAATGAAGGTCCAATGGAAGTATTGAACATCACTTTTCCATGACCGAAATGATTGAACGCATCTTGGTCCATAAGAATCACATTCTTATTTAAACAGGTAAATAAAACATCAACATCTTCAAGTAAAGCATAGAAATCCATATACTTTACACCTTCATTTTCAACGTCTTCATATCGGGTTCTAGAATAATATGACAAATCTGCATCAAAGTTTTGAAGCACATCCTTAATGATTCTACCTGTTGTTCCCATACCCACAATCCCAACTTTTAAATCAGTGATTTCGTATGGCATGTCTTTATACATTTTACCGTTATAGCCATGTAGGAATCCGACTAATTCATGAATGACATATTCCTTTACCCCCACATCTCCATAATCTCTAACACCCCGAACATCAATGCCCATCGCGTTTGCGAAAAGAATGTCAACGTTGGCACTTTCAGGCGAATACAAACTACAGCACATGCCAATGTATTTTACATTGGGAACAGTTCTTAAGACAGGTTCACGAATTTCTGTGGTATAACTCACCAGCACCGCATCCGCATCCGAAATGCGTTTGATGATTTCTGCGTCTGTTTGAGGTAAGTCATCATATAAAACAACTTCCTTTGCTAACGTGTAAAGCGCATCAATCGCAAAAGGTTCCAATCCCAGGGGCTCAATACCCACAATTTTATCAAACATCACCATCACCCGATTCTAATTGCAGAGACCGCATTATTTAAAAGAGAAACCACAGACCAAGCCGCAATGGATGATGTTTCTGAATAAATGTCCATTTTCGCATGGTACCCTTCACGTTTTGTCTCTATGAAATAATGATCCCCACTGAAGTTTGGATATGCTTCCATTTCTATAGTAGTATCATCAAGACCATTTCCGGCCAAAGCTGTAGCAACCGCAATATTAAGTTTTGTGGGTAAAAGATCAATGGCCTCTTTTGCGCTGGTTTTGAAAAGTGGTGTGACAGCATCAATTTCAGTCAACCCATCCCTCATCAATACAGTGCCATGTAAATCATTTGGATTCTTTTTAGAATAAAGATGCGTAGTAGCATCACCCATGGTTCTGATGGTTGCAATCACATCAAGACCCCCGATGGCACCTGAAGGCAACATCACTTGTTTACCACTCTTTAAAGCAGCCTCAGACAAGGTATTGTAAAAATCTTCATCTGCCAGTGCACCAATAGAAAGCATGGTTAAGTTTGAACCACTGTTCAAAATCTTGACCCCATAGTCCTTCACCGCTTTGATGGCAGCTGCCTCTGCAACATAATCAAACCCATTCTCCAAAAAGGCATCAATATCTGTATACCCCTTAATCTCATATTTATCCGCAAAAGCTTGTGGATCATTTCCAAGCACCGCCACCAACTCAAACTGTGGCATTAAACCTGCTGTATAGGCATCCGCAATAATCTCACTGAGATATCCAGAACCAATAATTCCTAATTTATATTTTCTCATTATTTTCCTCCTAAATACTCCTTATAGTATACCATATAAAGCACCTCAAACCTTTTAAAAAGACGCATTTAGCGTCTATTTGTTGTTGAGTTTACTGAATACTACAATATCCTTTAAAGCAGAAGGATCATTCAGTGCATCTTTGAATAAATCAAAAGAAATAGTTACAGTATGGGCACCCGCATTTAAGGCATCCACAACCTGTTGAGGCCTCTTAAAAGAAGCCGCTACAATCTCAATATCATAACCATGATCATCAATATAATTTCTTAAGCTTGATATCAATACATTCGGGTTTTCATCCCTTTTTTCAATCCGACTCACATAAGGCGCCAAATAATCACAACCCACTTCACAAGCAATCATGGCTTGAAGCGTGTTATAAATGGTTGTCCCCAAAATCTCAAGATGTTTTTCCTACTCTTTAATATAACGGATAATTTCAACCCCTTGTTCAGAGATGGGTACTTTATATATAATCGAATCCTTAAAGCGCGCATATAAAATTTCAAAATGTTGCACCATCACAACTTTAGAATCCCCATTTACCTGCACAAAAAACTTCTTACCCTTGGTAAGTTCTCTTACATATTCCAAATCAACCTCATCTTTATCAACCAAAGTAGGATTGGTTGTCACACCCCCAATTAATTCCATCTTTAAGCACTGATTAATTTCCTCAATATTTCCCGAATCCAAGTACATCTTAAATACACTCCTTTTCTCAGTATAAGACTTAAAAGCCTTCCCAAAAAGTATATGCATCTTTACAAATTCATTTCGTAAAGGAATCTTTGTTCATATTTATTAAACCATGATTGAATGAAGCGTCTATGTAGGGAATATAAAATCAACCAAACTGGTATATTTAATAGGTTTATTATCAACCGATAATTCCCTGGGAAATATTTGCATAAATGCAACCACACAATAAGCACATTTTTGGTTTAATAAGTACAAAAATATAGCTATTAAAGAAAAAAAAGATACCCCTAAGGATATCTTATAGTAAATGATACGGTATTTCTGTAATGTTGTGGACACAGAGTTTGGCAGCGCCTAAACTCGCATCCTCATCACTATCAATAGCTTTAACAATATGTGTATAAATTTGACGTTCAGCCAAATCAACCTTGGTCAAATCTTGATTCAAATCCACCCTGTCATCAGTATCAGCATCGATAACATAAATGGTCTCAAATATTTGACCCTCTTTTTCAATTTCTTCCATGACGTCTTTAATCGCTACAACAGATGTTTCAAATCTTGGTTTTAATAAAGCAACCAATTCTTGAAAAGCATTTGTTTTAAAACGTTCAAGGTAAGGTTTATAAAGGGCATAAACAAGGGCGAAAATTAAGCCGAATCCAGTTAAAATAACAAGGAAGTCATTTTTAACTTCTGTAAAGATCAGTTGTGTTAGAGAGTAAAAACAAAAGAGGAAAAATACAACGATCCATTTTCTGACCATTTCCTTGCCCTTGATTGCATGGTTGATAACTTTAGTTCTTTCACGCGCAAAATCGATAGTGGAACTTAAACCCACTAGATTTTCTTTGTTTTTATTCACAATTGTTTCTATTTTTTCCATATCATAGTCCTTCAATTAAAATTCAAAATCATCAGGATTTGATCCAGTACGAAGACCTGTGTCTAACGCATCAATCGCATCCATTTCTTCAACGCTTAACTCAAAATCATAGACATTGAGATTCTCACGCATTCTTTCCGGTGTGGATGCTTTCACCACAACCAGCCATCCGCTTTGGATTTGCCAACGCATCACAACTTGGGAAATTCCAACACCGTGTTTTTTGGCAATTTCTTTTAGCAAATCATTTTTAAATATTTCACCTTTAGCAAGCGGAGACCATGCTTGAACTGGAATGCCCAGATGCTCACAATAATCTGCCATCTCTTTTTGAGTATTAAAGGGATGATGTTCCAATTGGTTAATCATCGGTTTAATTTTGGCCGTTTCTAATAATTTATCAAGATGTTGTTTATGGAAGTTTGATACCCCAATCGCACGAATTTTTCCGGCTTCATAAAGTTCTTCCAAAGCACGCCATGTTTCAGCCGATTTTGGGTTTGGCCAATGTATCAACACCAAATCAAGATATTCAACATTTAAGGATGCCATGGATCTTTCAAAAGCACGTAAGGTTTCTTTATATCCTTGATCATCATTTGCAATCTTAGTTGTTAAAAATAAATCTTCGCGCTTTAGATGCATTCGATCCAAAGCATATCCAATTCCAAGTTCATTACCATACGCTGTTGCAGTATCAAGATGCGTATAGCCTACATCTAATGCAGACAACACAAGATTTTCAACAGTCGCATTGTCAATTTTGAATGTCCCATATCCAATCACAGGAATGGAAACATTATTTCCAATAATTCTGGTTTTCTCCATCGTATTCTCCTTTTTTTATCGTTGCATAAACGCATTCAGAGTTTCACGGTCTGGTAACCCCTCATTATCACTCCAATGAGTCACTTGTAATGCACCAATCGCATTACCCCTTCTGGCTGCAGATATCAAATCTTCACCATCCAGCAGTGCACTCAGGACACCTGCTGCAAATCCATCTCCCGCCCCAACGGTATCCACCACTTCGTCAACTTTAAATCCTTCAACCAAGGTGCCTTCGCCATTTTGGTAAACGTAAGATCCTTCTGGACCCACCTTCATGATCATTTTTTTGACGCCCAAGGTATCAAACCATTGACAGATTTCATCACGATTTTCAAGTCCACTGAGTAAAGCAGCCTCTTCAATCCCTGGCAAGAATAAATCACATTGTCTTGCGACATAAAGTAAAGACGCATGCATCTCACCCACACTGGACCATAGTTTATGGCGTATATTTGGGTCAAATGTAATCATAATATTGTGTTCCTTTGCTTTTTCTATCGCCCCGTAGACTACAGATCTAAAGCTTGATGAAAGTGCCAAAGGAATCCCCGTTACATGTAATAATTTGATGGAGGTCCAGTCAATTTGATCCAGGACTTCCACATCTATTTTAGATGCTGCACTGCCTTTTCTAAAATAAGGCGCAACCGCATCTCCGTTTTCAGCTTTTGTTTTACTTTTTAATTGAATCCCAGTGCGATAAACAGGGTCAAATTGAATCGCATCCGTGTTAATGTTTTCTTTCTTAAGAAAAGAAACAATAAACCGACCCAATTCATCATCCCCCAACTTCGTGAGGTAACTTACGTCGAAACCAAGCCGAGAAAGACCAATGCCAACGTTAACCTCTGCACCACTGACAGTTCGCGTATATTTAACAACATCTTCCAGCGAACCATGGTCATCGGCCACAAATAAGGCCATCGCCTCTCCCAGTAATAAAACATCACTCATCGTGTATCACACCCACTTCTACTTTAATTTTTTTATATCGGTTGATGCGCGCTTCATAAGTTTAGTTGGTATTTCAACCAATTGAGGTTGAATGTTGGCTTTAGATTGAATCAACTGCAATAAACGACGTGTAGAACGTGCGCCGAGTTGATAGGTATCTTGTCTGATAGCTGTAATACCGGGTTCAATGAGCTCAGCCCATCTCCAGTCGTCAAATCCACACATACCCAAATCTTCTCCCATTTTAATACCCATTTTTTTAAATACAATCACCAAATCCATCATCATCATCCCATTAACCGCAAAAATCGCGACATTTTCATTTGGATGATTGGATCTGATTTCTTCCAAAGCTGCCACCAACTCATAATCCGTTGCATGATCACGTATAAAATACGTATATGAATGGTCTGCCTTTGGAAAGTATTCCTGCGTCGCATCTAAGAATGCTTCATGTCGAATGACACGTGTTCTGTTATTTCCCAGTTGTTGACCAAAGAAATAAACATGATCATATCCTTGTTCTTTCAAGTAAGCAATACACTCAAAAGTTGAACGATAATTCGTTGAAGAAATCGTATCAATCAATGTATTACTGTCTAAATAACGGTCCGCTATCACAATCGGAACACCGCTATCTCTCACTTCGTGTAAAAATTCTTCATTATTTCCAGCCGTATTCACAATCAAACCATCGACCTTAGAGTCTAAGAGCGATTGAATGGCTTCCACTTCTTTACGTGGGTTATTGCTGGTGTTCACAAACAACACTTGATAATCATTTTTTGTACAAATATCACTGACACCCTCAACCAAATAACCCGCAAAATCGGAGGTAATATCAGCAATGATACATCCTATAATACCCGTATTTTTTAATTTTAAGTTCTGTGCAACACGGCTGGGCCTGAATCCAAGTTCGTCTATGACATCTTGAACTCTAATGGCCACTTCATCAGACATCATGTCTGTGCGACCATTGATATACCGTGAGACCGTCGTCTTAGAGACACCGGCTTTCTTTGCAACATCGTTAATTGTTATTTTAGTTGGGGTTTTCTTAGGTCTATTCATATTTTTACCTCCCAATCCTTTTAACAATCATTATACACTAAATGTATTGGTTAAATCCAAAATATTCATAGGCATTGTTATAGGAGATGTTTTGAATAATTCTACCAAGATATTCATAGTCTTGAAGGGCTTCACCACGTTCAACCCATTCCCCCACCAATTCACATAGAACACGTCTGAAATATTCATGTCTTGGATAAGATAGAAATGAACGACTATCAGTCAACATTCCCACAAAATTACCCAATACTGATTGGTTTGCAAATTGGGTCAATTGATCACGCATTCCATTACGTGTATCATTGAACCACCATCCCGATCCAAGTTGAATTTTATTTTTTTCTTGTCCTTGGAAACATTGCATTAAAGCAAGCAGGGGTAAATAATCTTGAGGATTCAATGAATACAAGATGGTCTTAGGCAAATGGCCTTTAAAATTGGATTCATCCATCAATGCCTTTAAAGCACCAATAACGGGTTGATCATTCACACCATCAAATCCTGTATCTGGTCCCAATTTTTCAAACATTTCTGTATTATTATTTCTAAAAGCTTTTAAGTGTAATTGGCTCACCCAATTACGTTTGGCATAAAATTCAAAGAGCTTCAATAATACCGCGGTTTTATGTTGATTGACTTCACTTTCAGTTAAAGTGTCACCCTTAATGGCTTTGGTAAAGATGCTTTCCAAAACTTCAGGTGTGGCTTTTTCATATACAAACGCATCCAAAGCATGGTCCGATACACGGCAATCTTTCTCATGAAAGAAATCCACTCTATCTTCTAATACATTGATAAATTGCTTGAAAGAAGTAATCTCTTTGCCATGAACTGAAACCAAAGTTTCAAACCAAGGCGCAAAACTAGAAGCATCTATATTGAGTGCTTTATCAGGTCTAAAGGCAGGGAAAACTTTGAAATCTTTTTCATCTTCCTTAATTAAGTCATGATAATGCAAATCATCCACGGGATCATCGGTTGTACAAATAACTTTAACATTTGAATTACGAATCATCGCACGTCTTGTAAACTCTTTTTCAGCAAGTTTCTGATTTGCTTTTTCCCAAATTTCTGGTGCATTGGCTTCATTCAAAAATAAATCAATCCCAAAGAATCTCTTTAATTCCAAATGGGCCCAAGCATAAACTGGGTTACCAATGGCTTGAGGCAAAGTTTTAGCCCAGGCCATGAATTTTTCGTAATCACTTGCATCCCCTGTGATGAAACGCTCATCTACACCATTTGCGCGCATTAAACGCCATTTATAGTGATCGCCATAAAGCCAAGCTTCAGTAATATTCTTGAAGTTCTTGTCTTCATAAATTTCTTTTGGATCTAAGTGACAATGATAATCAATGATTGGCATTTTACTAGCATAATCATGAAACAATTTTTTTGCTGTGTCTGTTGTTAACAGGAAATCAGAGTTTAAAAACATAACGCGCTCCTTCTTATTTATTTAGTAATGAAACATGCTTACCAATATGTTTGTTTAAGAAATAAGTATAATCCTCATCATGGTCTTTTAAGCATGCATAAATTTTGTCTTTAAATACTTTCTCACCACTTACTTCATGGGTTAAAATCAATCCAAAAGTAACATGAAGTACTTGACGAGACATATCATCATCCAAGGTTGTATCGATATTGTCTTCGTTGAGTGTATTAAGTTGTATTGCATTTTCTGTTGTTGCATCAATATGATAATATGCTTTCGCTGTATTTAAATTAGCCATCGCAAATTCATAAAGTTCAACCATCAATGCTTTATCATTTTTGGCAATAACACGTAAGGCTTCTAGCCAGTTTGTTCCCGCAGTTTTAACGTGCCATCCACGTGCAGATACACTGCCAATGGTTGGATAAACACCAAACTTATCACTACCTGAGTGAATGGATAGGCGATATCCAAAGTGTTGCGCAATGGCTTCATGCACAATATATTCCTTTTCAAATTGGTCTAAGTCACCACGATAATCAATCGCTTTTTGGAATTCTCCACAGAACTTAGGTGCCATGGTTTCCACAACAATATCACGCAGTTTTAATTCATTGGCGATAAAGTAATGGTTTTCAGGGGTTGTTGGAACGATGGTCTCATCAATAGAAATCTCAAAGTCCAAATCATGTGGCACCACGAAGCGATCATACATTTCAATCGCAAACAGAATGGCATCATTGAAGATTAAGACCGATTCCATTAAATTCTTTTCATCAAATTTAACAACTACATCTTCAGAAATCTTAAATTCTTTGTTTAAGTAAGTAGATTCAAAATGATCACGTAACGATGCATCCAAGGCTTCATACTCACTAAGTAGTTTTTCTTGTGAGTAATGTGCTACTTCATTCACAATATACTCTGAACAATCCAAAGTAATCATGGGGAAGCCACATTTTACAGCATAATCAATTTCAAATGGATTCTTTAAGTGATCCCCATCAGCACCATAACCATCCATGTAACCTTCCTCAAATACAGACCATGCCGCAGCATTTAAGACATCTGTATAGGTCCGTCCGGTTAAGTTTAATTCACGAATGGATTGTTGTGCCAAGACAGGAAGCACACCTTTTCCCTTAAAGAGTTTCAAGTGTGCATTGGAAGCAACACCCAAACGATCTCCAAGACCAAATGAATATGCATATCCAGTACGTTTTACTGGATTCATCCAAGTAAATCTATGTTTCATTACGTCACAATTGGCATGGGTTAAAGCCGCTTTAATGACCAATTTGTCATCAAGTTCTGCTGAATCTTCAACCTCAAATATTTTAATGAGGTCAAAACTACCCCATACCACCAACCATTTATTCAAGTTTTCATCTTGATAAATAGCATGGAGGCCATCCTCAGTCTTTTGGACTGAGGATATCAAAATTCCAGCACCAACTTCATTGTTGGCTATTTTTTTTATTGCATCTAATATTTTATTCATGGTTAATTTCCTACATATTTCTTTAGTGTTTTACGAACGGCACCTTTACCAGCAATCAATTCAGCAAAGTAACCTTCAATTTTTTCACCAAGACCGGCTTCATAGAGGTCAATTGAGAAAATCTTGTCATTACTTAAGATTGCTTTCACCTTGGATGAATGATCATCTGTTGATCCCAAAGTAACATCCTTAACAATAGGCTGTACTACTTCTAGCAGTGGATCTGCACTCAACTCAAAGGCAACACCTTCATCATTCACACCCATTAAATAACGAATCCAACCTGCAATCACAAGTGGAATTAAGGTTAAATCTTGAACATCTTTGGTATCATCTTTAAGATAAGACTTAATGGTTTCTAAGAAACGAATGCTTAATTTTTGTGATGTATCCGTTGCGATACGTTGGGGTGTATCTGGCATAAATGGATTTGGGAATCGAACATTGATAACCTCATCAATAAATGCTTTTGGATCTAAAATCCCTGGGTTAACCACGACAGGTAAGCCCTCATCATATCCAATTTTGGAAATGAGTGCTACTAAGTCTGCATCTTTCATTTCATCTGAAATTTTGGTGTAATCCAACAAACATCCATAAACTGCCAATGCAGTATGAAGTGGATTTAAACACGTTGTAACCTTCATAGTTTCAACTTTATCCACAATCTCACGACTGGTAAAGATGACACCTGCTTGATCAAGCGGTGGACGTCCATTGGGGAAATGATCTTCAATGACTAAGTATTGTGCTTCTTCTGCATTCACAAATGGTGCAATATACGTTCCCTTTGTGGTTACAATTGGAGCCGCATCTTCAAAGCCAAGTTCAATTAACATGTTTTTAACTGAATCATCGGGTCTAGGGGTAATTTTATCAATCATAGACCATGGGTAAGAAACCATTTTAGGGTCTTCTAAATAATCAACAAAACCTTGCGTCACAGCACCATTTGAAAGCCATGCTTTTGATAAATCAAGCACTGCTTTTTTCAAATAATCTCCGTTATGAGAAACGTTATCCATACTGACAAGTGCAATCGGTGTTGCACCATTTTCATAACGTGTATGAAGTAATGAAACCAATTTACCCAAGTATGAATTTGCATCCGCAATCGGACCATTCACATCTTTTTCAATATCTGGATATAGTTTTCCTTCATAATTGGTGGTGTTATATCCTTTTTCAGTAATGGTAAAGCTTACCATTTGTAAAGTAGGATTTGAGAAAATTTCACGTAAACGCATGAAGTCATTTTCGTTTTCTTGGTCAATGGTGAGTGATTCTAAAACAGATGAAATAATTGTTTTTTCAGTCTCTCCATTTACTTTTAAAGTAACCAACAAACCATTGTTGTTATTAGGACGGTAGACTTTATCGATAATTTCGTAGTCATACCCTTCAGCAACAACGATTCCTGTTTTTGTAATTCCTTTATTTAACAGTTCCTGTTGGACAGCACATTGAAAGGCACGAAAAATATTTCCCGCGCCAAAGTGAATCCAAGTAGGACTTTCGTATGTTTCTTTTTTTACGGCTTCATAATCAAAAGTGGGTAGGTTTACACCTGCTTTTTTCCAATCTTCATTATTGTTCCAAACATTATCATGGGTTAGTTTCATGATGTCCTCCTCGTATAGAATTTTATATTATCGTTGAACGCGACCTGATCCATCTCCGCCTGCTAAGCCTTGAACTTCTTCAACGGAAACACGGTTATAGTCACCTTCAATTGAGTGTTTTAGTGCACTGGCTGCAACAGCAAACTCAATCGCATCTTGTGGTTTGTAATCATGTAACATGGCATAAATTAAGCCACCACCAAATGAGTCACCCCCACCGACACGGTCAACAATTCTTAAATCATATACTTTTGAGAAATAAGCTTGACCATCTCTATAGTGAAGTGCACTCCATTTGTTGTCACTTGCTGAGATACTTTCTCTAAGGGTAATGTTTACCACTTTAAAACCAAATTTATCAACGAGTTGCTTTGCAACGTCCACATAACCATCATGGTTAAGGGTTCCTGTGGTAACATCAGTCGCATCAGAGTGAATACCATATACTTTTTCTGCATCTTCTTCGTTTGCGATTAACACATCGATATAAGGTGCAAGTGTCGTCATGGTTTCTTTTGCTTCTTCAGTTGTCCACAATTTCTTACGATAGTTTAAATCACAGCTGACGGTTACGCCTAAGTCTTTCGCTGCTTTTACGGCATCCAATGTAATGTCTGCTGCAGTTTTACTGAGTGCAGGGGTGATTCCTGTAAAGTGAAACCAAGTTGCACCGTCAAAGATTTCTGCCCAATTAAAGTCAGTTGCACTGGCTTCAGCAATGGCTGAATGTGCTCTATCATAAATTACGTTAGATGCACGTTGTGATGCACCTTTTTCTAGGTAGTAAATACCCACACGATCGCCACCGCGAACAATTTTACTGGTATCAACACCCAGTCCTCTTAAATCATTGACTGCTGCTTGCCCAATCGCATGTTTTGGAAGTTTGGTTACAAACGCAGCATCTACGCCATAGTTTGACAAAGATACGGCAACGTTTGCTTCTCCACCCCCAAAGGTTGCTTCCAATTTGTTATCTTGAAAGAAACGATAATATCCAAAAGGAGCAAGACGCAGCATGATTTCACCAAATGTAATTACTTTCATCTTTTTATCCTCTCACAAGATGGACCGCAAATCCTGCAATTTCTTTTTCGAAATAAACAATTTGCGCTTTACCATCTTCTCTATGTTTTAATGTTGTATCATCAAATGTAAATCCTTGTTTCTCAAGGAAGTAACGTGCCCTCTCGACACTATGAGTACGAATGGCAATATGTCCATATTTACCACGACCCTGTTTCATTAATTCAATGTGATCACTCACAAAGTGTGACATTGAAGTTTCACGGGGGGCTTCACCAAAGATCTTAGAAAACTGTGTTAAACCATCTTGATATTCTGCTTCTGTAGGATTAATACCCACATGCGCAATCTCAAATCCCAACATTTTATCTACTGCTTTACGTGAAATTTCCGCGATTTCATCAAATTTGCCTTCGTTGATTAAGTCATCCTTAACCATCCATGTTCCACCTGCAGCCACAATTTTATTGGAGTTGAGGTATTTGTTCATATTCTCAGTGGAAACACCACCCGTTGGAATGAACTTTAGGTTGGGGAAAGGTCCTGATAATGCATTAATAGCATTTAAACCACCATTGATTTCAGCTGGGAAGAATTTTACCACTTCCAAGCCCAAAGATAAGGCCAATTCAATGTCACTGGCGTTTGCTACACCAGGAACAATTGGAATTTCTTTTTCTATGCAATAGTTGACGACTTCTGGATTGAGACCAGGTGATACAATAAACTTAGCACCACTTTCAATCGCAAGATCCACTTGTGCTTTGGTTAGAACTGTTCCTGCACCCACCAACATGTCTGGATAATTTTCAGACATGAGGCGGATGGATTCAGGAGCACAATCTGTGCGGAACGTCACTTCAGCACAAGGAAGATTTCCCTCGATGAGTGCTTTTGCGAGAGGAAGCGCGTCATCGACTCTATCCAATTTAACGACGGGAATGATCCCAATTTTATGTAGTAGATCTACAACTTCATGGGTGTTCATTATTTTTCACCTTTACTTTTTGTTAATGCTTCCCATAGACCATTAAGGTAGGTTGCACCCAATGCACGGTCATATAGACCATATCCTGGCATACAAATTTCGTCCCAAATTTGGCGACCATGGTCAGGACGCGCAGGTCCATCAAATCCAATATCATATAAAGCTTCAACAATACGGTACATATCCAATGAACCATCACTTGATAAGTGCGCTGCTTCATCAAACTTACCAGGCGCATGATGAATTACGTTACGCAAGTGCGCAAAGTGTACACGGCCTTTTAGAGCATGAATAATATCTACCAAATCATTGGCAGGGTTTGATCCAAAGGATCCTGAGCAGAATGTAACACCATTTGATGGGTGGTCTACTGCTTCCATTAAACGCACAATGTTTGCTTTATTTGTAATAATTCGTGGCAAGTTGAATACGGGCCAAGCTGGGTCATCAGGGTGAATTGCCATCTTAATACCATATTTTTCACAAACAGGCATGATGCGCTCTAGGAAGTAAACCAAGTTATTAAATAGGTCTTCTTCTGTTACGCCTTCATAGATTTCAAACAATTCTTTAATTCTAGCCATACGCTCTGGTTCCCAACCAGGCAATACGAATCCATGTGATACTGAGTCAACAGCATCAAACATTTTTTCTGGATCCAATTGATCAATAATTTCTTGATCATATGATAAAACGGTCGATTTATCGTCACGCATTTTGTGTAAATCTGAGCGTGTCCAGTCAAACACAGGCATAAAGTTGTAGCACACCATATCGATGCCTTCTTTACCTAAGTTTTCGAGTGATTGAATATAGTTATCAATCAATGCATCACGTGTATCCAGACCGGCTTTAATATCATCATGAACGTTAACACTTTCGATACCCTCAATTAATAAACCAGATGCTTCAACTTCATCTTTAAGTGCACGAATTGCTTCACGAGTCCAAACCTCTCCTGGTTTTGTGTCGTAGAGTGTTGTGATAACACCTGTCACTCCTGGAATTTGCTTAATTTGTTCTAAGGTTACACTGTCATGTCCAGTACCAAACCATCTCAAAGTCATTTTCATAAATAATTTCTACCTTTCTTAAAAATGTGATACGTATTGAATGAAATAACCGATAAATCCATCGTTTTATACGAAACCGGTTAACCCTTAATACTTTTTGAGCGTATTTACGCCCCAAATAATAATGTACATCAAATATTTAAGTGATACAAGGGGTGAAACCACCCCTTTAGTATCCCTTATTATTAACTTGGTATCTTATGGATTTGTAACTGCTTGAACGTCTTCATCGTTAACGTTTGAATTATTTACAGCCAATGTACCTGTATCGTTAAGTTTATCGCCTTTGTATTCGCCTTTTGAAAGCGCGATACCAGCTTTAACACCTTCATAACCCATGTAGTATTGTCTTTGAACAATCGTTGTTACGGAATATGAATCGTCTTGAATTAATTTTGCAACTTCTGGAGAGTAGTCAAATGTTACTGCGACCACTTCTTTACGTCCTGATTCTTCAATCGCACGTGCCCAACCTACTGAAGGTCCGTTGTTTGTTCCAAATACACCTATAACGTTTTTATCACCTAAAGCGGTTTGACCTTGGTTAAAGGCAACTTCAGCGTCAGCTGCGATTAAGAATAAGCTGTCAATTGACCATGCTGCATCTTTATTTGCATTAAAGTACTCTGTAAATCCGGATTGACGGTCAATAATTGTTTGTGAGTCAGCACCTTTTTGTAAAACGATGGTTCCTGTTTTACCTTCCATGCCTTGAGCTTTCAATGATTCGATCATTGCTTTCGCTGCTTCTTCACCAGCATTTACGTTGTTAGTAACATATGCTGCATCGTAATCGTCGTTAGCTACAAGTGTATCAACCAATACAAGTGGAATACCTGCTTCTTTAACTTTTGTAGCTGCTCCAGCTAAAGCTTGTGAGTCAGCAGGTGCAAAGATAATTGCTGCAGGGTTAGCTGCAATTGCGTCGTCAACTTGGTTTGCTTGTTTTTCAATTTCAGTTTCGTTTGCCAAACCGATAACTACAGGTGTATAGCCCAATTCTTCAGCTGCATCTCTAGCACCTTGTTCAACAACACTCCAGTAAGCACCACCTAAGGTTTTAAGTAAAATATAAACTTCTTTTGAATCATTTGTGTCGTCTCCACCGTTATCGGTAGTTCCTCCACACGCAACAAGTGCGAACACTAATAATAATACACTTAATTTTTTAACTAATTTCATTACAATTTTTCCTCCTTAGTTTTCAATTAATTTTGTGTAAATAATTTTTAATAATTTTAACCTTGTTTTCTATGTCTATACGCTTCAAGAGCACAGGCACCTACAAGAATAAGTCCAATAATAACTTGTTGGTAATATGAATTAACCTTAGCAATATTAAGACCATTCTTAAGCGTACCCATAATTAACGCTCCAATGATTGTATTGACGATGCTTCCCTCCCCTCCGTTATTTGAAACACCACCCACAACAGCAGCGGCGATCGCTTCAAGCTCAACACCAGTTCCAGCTGTAGGTTGTGCAGATTGTAAACGAGAAGTTACGACGATTCCACAGATAGCTGCAGAAATACCACTCATACAATAAGCAAACATACGTGTTCCAACAGTATTAATCCCAGAAAGCTTTGCAGCTTCAGGGTTTGAACCACAGGCATAAATTTGACGTCCGATACGTGTTTTGGAAAGAATAACTCCCATTAAAATACCGTAGACAATCATTAAGATAACACTATAAGGAATCGCAAATCTAGGAGTCAGACTAATACGACCACTCCCAATGGATTCAAAGAAAGTTCTTAAAGCAGGATCTTCAATATTCAATGTATAGATTGGGAAACCATTTGTGATAATACCAGCCATACCTCTAAACACCCATTGGGTACCCAAAGTAGCGATAAATGGCACAACGCCCAATACCTCGATTGTAAATCCGTTAACAATACCGACCAAGACACCTGCAACAATAACAAGTGCAAACGCTAAGTACCAAGGCACCCCAGCATTTAAAAGTGATAACACGATAATTCCTGATAAAGCCATAGAAGCACCCGCACTCAAGTCGGTACCACCACAGATTAAACAGAAGGTTAATCCAAATCCAATGATCGCATATGTTACGATTTGTTGTAATAAGTTCGCAATATTTGTAGGTGAGGTAAATCGATCACCCAACATAACTGTAAAGATCACAACGACTACCACCAATGCCATAAATGACAATACTGCTTTACGTCCTGCAACCCCAAGTTTTTCACTTAAGAATTCGTTAAATTTTCTATATGCACTTACAAATGCATTCTCTTTTTTCACTACATCCATAATAATTTTTCTTATTTCCTCTCAGCACCTAGGCAACAACTGGCTCGCCTATCGTTTCTACTTTTTTCTCTAATAAGTTATACCCTGCTGCATAGTAGAGTAATTCTTCTTGCGTTGTTTCAGTTGTCTTAAACTCTCCATTAAATTCACCTTCATGAACAACTAAGATTCTATCTGTCATTCCCAATAACTCAGGTAATTCAGATGAAATCATGATAATTGCAACACCTTGATCAGAAAGGTTATTCAAGAGTTCGTAGACTTCGAATTTTGCACCAACGTCAATACCCCGTGTTGGTTCATCAACAATCAAGATATCAACATCGTTACATAGCCATTTGGAAAGTACGATTTTTTGTTGGTTACCACCGGACAAATTACCAACCCGTTGGCGCATGTGCGGTGTTTTTGTTTTAAGTTTTTCAATATATTCTTGTGTATTACGACGACCTTCATTGTCATCGATGAATCCACCTTTAATCAAATGCTTCAAGTGAGCCATGTTGGTATTGAAGTTAACATCCAAATTCAATGCAAGTCCATCATGTTTACGGTCTTCAGTTGCATATCCAATTTTGAGATCAACTGCATCTCCAACATTGTTGATTTTCACAAGTTCACCATCAATGTAAATTTCTTTAGAAACAACCGCATCAGCACCGAAGATTGCACGGGCAATTTCACTACGACCCGAACCCATCAATCCAGCAAATCCTAAGATTTCACCTTTACGAACCTGAAGGTTATCAACTTTGATGTCCTTCTTACCAACTAAATTTTTAACTTCAATCTTAACATCACCAATGGTTCGTGTATGATCCGGGAACTTCTCATCAAGAGGACGCCCCACAATCATATTCACCAGTTCATCCATGGTTAAGTCTTCAATTTTCTTTGTTCCAATATATTGACCATCACGAATAACGGTAATACGTTCACAAATCTTTTCCAACTCATCCATACGGTGTGAAATATAAACCATTCCAACACCTTTTTCTTGAAGTCTTCTGATAATAACAAATAACTGTTCAATTTCTTTTTCGGTTAAAGCCGCTGTTGGCTCATCCAATACTAAGATTTTTGAGTTTGTCGAAATTGCCTTCGCAATCTCAACCATTTGTTGTTGCGCAACACTCAGCTCTCGCACCAAGCTTTTCGCTTTAATGTTAATCCCAAGATCATCCAGAATCTCTTGCGCTTCTTTGTTCATGCTTCTATCTTGAATCAAGCCACCCTTAACTGGCGGTCTTCCAATAAAGATATTGTCTGCAACTGTTAGATGCGGACAAAGCATCAATTCTTGAAAGATAATAGAAACGCCCAACTCCTGAGCCTTCTTGACACTGTCAATGTTCACCTCTTCATCCTCTATGAAGATTTTTCCCTCATCAGCGCGGTATACCCCTGACATTACTTTCATCAGAGTCGATTTCCCAGCCCCGTTTTCACCAACGAGCCCATGAACCTCACCTACGTTAACAGAGAACGACACATCATCAAGTGCTTTAACACCCGGAAAACTTTTAGATATATTTTCCATTCGAAATAGTTCTTTTGACATGTTATGCTCCTTCTGTCCGAAACCGTTTCACGAAACCGGTTTCTAAACTAAATATTTATATAACGATGGCCTGCATAACTGCTTCCATCGCCTGCAAATTAATGATAGCACTTACAACTTTTTAAAGTCAAGACTCATTTTAAATAATTATCAAAATATTTTAAAAAACCGGTTTTTAAGGTCATTTTCTTCAAAAACACGCATATTTTGTAGAACATTTCACAAAGTTTCAGTGAAATCATATTCTTTTCATCCCATTTCAATAAAAAAAGAGGCAGCCTCAGGCCTCAATTATTGATCCAAAAAACGTTTTGAAACTTCGATGATTTCTTTTTCAGAAGGAAAATCACTCAATTTCTTCAATGTCAAAGACAGCTCCATCAAACCATACAACAAAGCGTTACCCTCAACTGGTAAATTGGGTTTAATTTTATTCAAGTAGACTTTAGATTCCTTTAATACTCCCCCACGCTCTTGGTAATAGTGATCTGCAGCAGATAACTAATAGTAAAAGATCAACGGTTCATCTGTATAAGGTTTTGTGAGTTGATAGACCATCTTCTCCGTCATATCACGCTGTGCATCCCCAAGCGGAAACATACGTTCATTAAACTTAACTTGGTCCTCAGCACGTTGTGCTTTGCTTCTAAACATATTTCTAAACATTTTGAGTACCCCTTTCATTTTAACTATTCTATCACACTTGATGTTTTAGATTCAATCACCTATAATGAAAACGCAAACATACATTTGAACCAAAGAAATGGAGGTTTATATGGAAATCATCGTCAGTCAAAACGATCATATCCTTGGCCAAAAGGCAGCAAGTAAAGTATCACATTATATTAACGAAGCCATTAAGTTAAATGGAATCGCAAGACTCATTCTCGCAACAGGTGCATCTCAATTTACGACCTTGGATGCCCTCTTAAAAGAAAAAATAGATTGGTCCAAAGTTGAAATATTTCATTTAGATGAGTATATTGGACTAGAAAAAGACCATCCTGCCAGTTTTATTAAATATCTAAACGATCGCTTTGTTTCTAAAGTAAATCCAAAAGCTGTTCACTACGTGGACCCCAGTGTGGGCGTAAATGAAATCATTGAACAACTAACCCACACACTCAAAGATGTACAAATCGACTGTGCCCTCATGGGAATTGGAGAGAATGGACATATCGCATTCAACGATCCCCCTGCAGACTTTGACACTAAAGAAACTTACATCAAAGTAAAACTAGATGAAGGCTGTCGCAACCAACAACTCAGAGAAGGATGGTTTAAAGATCTTGATGCCATCCCAACCCACGCACTCACCATGTCCGTGCATCAAATAATGAAAACCAAACATATCGTATTGGCTGTTCCCTACGAAGTAAAAAGGGAAGCTGTCAAAAACACGCTTGAACAAGAGATCAATCCTAACGTCCCTGCGACAATTTTAAAGAAACACCCTTCGGTATACTTATACTTAGATACAGAATCTGCATCTGGTATTAATTTATAACGCATAAAAGCTGAGAAATTATCTCAGCTTTTTTTATTTTCAAAATATTGATTAAATAAAAAAAGACACCCACTTGACCAACACTTGATATGTTGGAAATGAATGTCCAATTTTATAACGAATTATTTTTTCAACTTGCGTTTGAAGCCATCCAATATGATACTGAGCTCTTCCACTTTGAACAATACGACCAATACAAAGTATACAATCACACCCAGAAGCACTGATACAAACAAAGCAATGGCCATGTTGATGGTTCCGGTTCCTAAGATATTGAATAAGAAACCATAAGTGAAGTATGCCACCAAGCCCATAGCTAAGGAAGCGCTGAGTGACTTAAGGCCAACGATGATCGTCTTTTTAAAACCAAAGGAACCCAATTTCTTAATCAAAAGGTGAACCAAGATTAGGGCCGCAAAAATATGAGACAACGAAGTTGCGAGCGCAATCCCTGCATGTTTCATAGGACCCACTAAAATTAAACTAAAGATAATCATAAATAGTACGGCCATCCCACTGTTGAGTACAGGCGTCTTCGTGTCTTGAATTGAGTAGAAAACGCGATACAAGTAGGTTCTAATTGCTGAGAATGTAACTCCCACTGAAAAACTCATTAATGCGACAGTGGTCATTTGGGTCGCTACTGCATCAAATTTACCCCTTTGAAATGCGACCGTAACAATAGGCTCTGCCAAGACAATCATCCCAACAGCAGCAGGAATCATGATAAGAATAATTGTATTGAGACCCCGAATCGTTGCGTTTTTTAGTTCTTTACGATCTTCTTTATTGGCAGCACTGGACAACATGGGGAAAATTACCGTCAACAACGAAGTCACAAAGATACCGGTTGTCATCGCATCTAACTTTCTTGCATAATTGAGTGCCGAGACACTACCTTGAACCAAACCAGATGCCAATGAATTATTAACGACAGTATTAATATCTGCGATTGCGACCCCAATTAAAACAGGAGGCATCATATAAAGCACACGCTTCATATATTCATCTTTGATTTCTAATACAAATTCATAATTATAATTATTTCCTTTTAAAACATATATTTGTAACAGTAAAGGCGCCGATTGTCCCAATACATAGACTGCCATTAAATATCTAACATCATGCTGATCCGATAAGAAAATCAAGAAGATGATGAGAATGACATTCGTGATAATGCCAGTAAATGCAAATTCTTTAAATTGACCTTCACTTTGAAGGTATCCTCTAAATACACCAATGATTGCTGAGAAAAAGATGCTGGGTAAACCAATACGTGTCAATAAAACTATAAAATTATATTGTTCCACTTCTACTCCAGGTGCAATCAGTTTTAAAACTAAAGGCGCTCCCACATAAGCAATGACAACCAAGGACGCTGCCGTAATCATAATAATATTTAAAAAGTTATTTAAATGACGAATTTTACCTTGTTTGCCTTCTTTGGCTTCAACCTCACTCAATACAGGAATTAAAGTTGTCCCCACTGTACCGGTAATAACGGTTGAAAAAATCGCGATGGCCGAAAGTGCCAACACAAAAGAATCCGTAGCTGACCCCGATCCATACCTATTTGCGATTAATGTTTCTCTTAAAAAACCCAATATTTTACTTACTATAGAAAAAATCGTTAAGATCATGACACTTTTAGTTGCACCATTGACTTTATTCGACATATACCCACCTCTTTATATTTTCTAATCTATTATACTTGTTAATTGTAAATAATATAGTAATTACGACGATTTCACATACTTTCTAATAATTCCCATCAACCCCAAACTTACAAGATAAAGCACCATCGTAAGCACAAATGGGGATAAATAATTGAGATCATAAATCCATCCCGCTACCAAGGAGCCCGTAATCATCCCTAGGGATTTCATGGCATTGTGAACCCCGAGCATTTCACCTTGTGTATCATCAGATGCATAGCTAACCGTTCTTCCTTGCAGAATGGAAACAGGCATGGTATCAGCCGACATGACAATCACACCCATAATGGTAAACATGATCGCGAGTGTCCCAAAACCAATTAAAGGCAACACCAATAAGGCGACCACCAAAAATAAACCCATCGTACTTTTCTCTACATCTTTTCCATTGATAATTCTCATGGTCAAGGTAAAATTTAAGCCCAACGAAATTAACCCCACCATCCCCTTGGTAATACCATTGGTGAATGATGTCATATTCAGAGCATCCACAATATAATAGGAGAATGTTTGTGTCAAAGAGGTTGAGGCTGTACTGATTAAAAATACAATCAAAAATAAGAGCTTATACTCAAACTTAATTGGATGACCCGACGCCACAAAAGGATTACTGGAACTTTTTACGCGATTATAATCAATTTCAGGTAATGTATCATTATCTTCAAGAAATAAATACGCAAATACACCCACCAAAACCAAGGTCAATACTTGAACCACAAAGGGTAATTTCAAAGAAAAACCACCTAAATATCCACCCAAGAAATAACCAATAGTCCCAGACACTGAATACACCGCCATCATTTTGGTGATATTCTTTGACTTTTCTTCTGGCTTAGATTTTTGGACCACATAATAGCCTGCACCCACCGCAATGGCAGCCACAAAACCACCTGAAATAACTCTGGCAAAAATAATAATATAGGGGTTATGGATAAATCCAAATATGAGTTGTCCAACCGCATA
>CANRNG010000018.1 GCA_947631935.1 uncultured Erysipelothrix sp. | reverse complement strand
CCCCGTTCTAATTTATATAGATGGTTTGCGATATCTGGTACCAAGTATGTATAAGAGCCATCGGATTTGATTAAAACACGGTCTTTGTCGTCTTTATACTTAGTGGATTCAAACCAAAGTGCCCCCTCACTTTCATAAGTGTCACCACTTGCTTTTAAGTCTGAGAGTGTTTTTTCTACACGACCTGCATCATACAAACTCTTTTCACTGACCCATGAGTCAAATGAGACTCTAAATGTTGCGAGATCTCTTTTAATACGTTCTAACTCAAATTTAATTCCCAAGTTTTTAAAATAGGGTTCCCATTCTGTTTGAGACGCCGCCAACCATTTGTCACCTTCGAGCGCTTGAACATCTTTTGCGATATCGATAATATCTTGTCCATGGTATCCATCTTCAGGTAAAGTTGCTTCAAGCCCAAAGGCTTGACGATATCTTGCGTATAAAGAATGACTTAACATGGTAATTTGGTTACCCAAATCATTCACATAAAATTCTCTGAGTACATCATATCCTGCATATTTCAAAATGCGAGTTAAAGCATCTCCCCACGCAGCCCCACGCGCATGACCCACGTGCAATTGTCCTGTTGGGTTAGCGGAAACATATTCTACCAAAACTTTCTCATAATTTTCTTTTAATGAACCATAGCTTTCATCTTCTTTAAAAACGGTATGAATGACTGAACCCAATACCGTAGGTTTGATGAAAAAATTAATAAATCCTGGACCCGCAACTTCTACTTTGTCCACAATTTCATGGCCTTCTAAGCTGTTTGCGATTGCTTCTGCAATCTCCCTTGGATTTCTTTTTAATACTTTAGTCAGACGCATCGCTAAATTCGTTGCATAATCCCCTTGGTTTTGTCTTTGAGGAATCTCAAGCATCACCAAGCCACTTTCTGCCTTATAATCAAAATGATCCAATAGACTTTTTTCAAGTGCTTCAATTAGTTTGTTTTCAATAAAATTCATCTTTAGTTTCCAACTTTCTTAACAGCAACAATTCCGATAGTACCCGGCCCTGTGTGCGCAAGCACAATGGGATAAAGTGCACCACGAAACACCGATTTATTTACGCTTTCTTCCAATTCTTTCGCAATGGATTCAAATTGAACTTCATCATAGCCCCCATTTAATACCGCATATTCAAATTCATCCGGATTACCAATTTCAACTACTTTTTCCAACCCAGATTTAATCGCCTTTTTATGGGTTCTGACTTTTTCAGATAAATCAATTTTACCTTCCGTCACTTTCAATACTGGGACAATTTTTAATAAATTGGCGACCGCAGCTGCGGCGGGAGAAATGCGTCCACCACGCTTTAAATATTGTAAATCTTCTGGAATTAAACTTGCATACATAAACGATTCTTTTTCTAGTTTTTCTTTAATATTAAGGGGATGTTCGCCTGCATCAGTCATACGCTTCGCTTGAATCGCCATTATTTGTAGAGGCCAACTCACAAAGTCAGTATCCACAACCGTCAGGGTTCCAGTCAATTCATTTTGTAAAATCGTTGCACTACTATAGGTACCACTTAAATGTTTTGAAATGGGGAGATATAATATATGGTCATAAGTCTCCAGCAACGTTTTAAATACTTCTAATGTATATTGAAGGTTGGGTTGAGACGTTCCCACCACTTTACCATCCAGCATTGCTTGAATCAATTCGTCGCGTGTCATATCACGGGCTTCTACGTAATCTTTACCATCCACTGTCAGTGGCATGCGAATTACGTGAATCCCCAATTCTTTTTCTTTTTCTAAAGATATCTCGGCGGATGAATCCGTAACAATCAGTGTTTTCATCATTATCTTCCTCTTCTTATTTTACTTAACTATACCATAATTAAATATTTCTTTAATACCTATTTACAAATTTTATGAAATGGGCTAATATTATATGGCACATGGCGATCGTGGCGAAGTAGGTTAACGCACCGGGTTGTGGTTCCGGCATTCGCGGGTTCAAGTCCCGTCGGTCGCCCCATAGTGATATAAATCCCACTCTATAGTGGGTTTTTTTATGTTTTGAGATATAAAAACCACCTCAAATTAAGGAGGTGGTTTATAAGTAATTGCACCAATAAAAAGCGTTTAGTACCCAACTACATCGCGTTATATATAACCGATTCAACTATTTTGAGATTGCCGTTAACAAATAACGAACAGAAAGAATCACCGATCCGCAAGAGAGTGCAATTAAGATAATTTGACTCAAACCTTCCATCTCAGTCAATGCAAAATAACCCAACAACCCACCAAACAACAAGTACAGTACAAAGTTCATGGTTGCGGCTTGTTTATTGACGGGGGTTTTGTCTAATTTTTCTACTGGAATAACAGTTAATTTTTTTAAAAAATTATTGCGATACAAATACTCCGTATACAAAAGTGCAACTACACCAAATCCAACCAACAAATAAATATTATCAATGATTGCATACATCAAGACCGTTAAAGCCACCACAACAGCATAACGGTTTTTAAAAACTTCTAAGAGGTTTTTCTTCTCTTGGGGTACTTGGTAAGTATTTTTATTAAAGAAATCATAATGTGCTATATATTTCATTTTTCATCATCCTTTTATATATTTTACCTTATATTTCCAATAATTTGTATAGGTTTATTTGTCCTTTTGGTTTTATCGTTTGCAAGTTTTGTCAAAAAGTTTGAGTGAACACCAAAGTTGGTTATAATAGAGCTGTAAAAAGAGAGGAAGCGATATTATGTTTAAAAAAGATTTACAAACATGGGTTGACCTTGGTGCAGAGCATACATCAAGTGAAATTGCCCAACAACCCGTAACTTGGCTAAAAACTTACCAAATTATAAAAGACCTTAAAAATGAATTGGCAGATTTTATCAGTTCAGTTACAAACCATGATAATCATGAAATTATTTTAACAGGAGCAGGAACCAGTGAATTCGTAGGAAATACTGTATTCCCAGTTTTACTAAAAGGTCATAAATACAACGTCCGTTCAATCGCTACGACAGACTTAGTAGCAAGCCCAGACCTTTACTTTAACCCCAATAAACCAACACTCTTGGTTTCATATGGCCGTTCAGGAAATTCTCCCGAATCTGTGGCAGCAGTGGCACTGGCTGACCAAGTTTCTGATAAGGTGAAACATTTAATTATTACCTGTAATCACGAAGGAAACCTTGCGAAACGTGATCAAGAAAATCTATTCGCAATCAAACTTCCAGAAGAAACCAACGATAAATCCTTGGCAATGACCAGTAGCTATTCAAATATGTACCTTGCAACCTATCTCGCATTTAACTTAGATGCATTGGATGCCCTCCTACCTGCACTCAAAGAAGTTGCAGCAGCTGGAAAAACATTTGTGAATGATACATTCTCAACCCTTGAAGAAATCGTCAACACTTTTGATTTTGAACGTTTGATTTATTTGGGAGATGCACAACACACAGGCGTTGCACAAGAGAGTTCACTTAAAGCACTTGAAATGACAGGTGGTAAAGTTGCAGCAATGTATAACACACCCCTTGGATTTAGACATGGTCCCAAGTCATTTATCAATAAGAACAGTTTGATTGTGGTCTTTATGCAAAAAGATACTTACACAAGAAAGTATCAAATAGATTTACTTAAAGAGATTAAGGAAGAAAATGATGGCTACCAAGTCTTGGTGATCGACACCCAAGATGATGCATCCATTCCTGAATTGGTTGATTATTACATAACAATTAAATATAATGTGGACGTAGATCTTGGACTTGAAGTCTTAAACTTAATTATGTTTGGACAAACCGTTGCATTGTTTAAATCCATGCAACAAGCACTCACTCCAGATAACCCATCCCCAAGCGGTGTAATCAACCGTGTTGTTCAGGGCGTGGTCATTTATCCATTTAATAAGGAGGATTAATATGATTGGAATTATTGTCGTCGGTCACGGCGAATTTGCGAAAGGTTTAACCTCAGCAGTTGAATTAATTGCTGGTAAACAAGATGCATATATTACCTTAGATTTTACTTCTGATATTACACCAGAATCACTGAAATCCAATATTTCAGATGCCATTGAAACATTAAAAGAAAATGATGGTATCTTGGTATTCACAGACTTAAAGGGTGGTACACCTTTTAAGGAATCTGTAGAAATTTCACTACAATACGACAACGTCAAAGTACTCACAGGAACCAACATTGCGATGCTACTTGAAGCAGCCTTAATGCGTTCTTCTGTTACTGATGTTGAATCATTTACGAAAAGCTTAGTGGAAACAGGCAGCGGTCAAGTGGATTACTTCGATATTGCTTCTCTTGATTTTGATCAAGATGACATGGAAGAAGACGGTATTTAAAGATGAATTGGGATGTTATCATGACAACGGTTGTCACCGTTGTCGCCATATTTGCAATCATTGCCGTCATCTATTACTTCTCAACTGCAAAACGCATTAAAAAACAACACCAACGTTACCAAGATCTTTTAAACAGTTTGAAGCCAGGTATTGACGTTGTGTTTGTGGGCGGTTTAGTGGGTACCATCGAAAGTATCGATAGCACCAGAACCTTTGCCACCATCAAAGTTGGCAATACCAAATTAAAAACAACACTCTATAGTATCGGCAGTATTATTGAAAAGTAAGAAAAAGGGTCAAGATTTTTATAAATCTTGGCCCTTTATTTTATCATCAGAGATTTTATACACAGATTGTAAATATTCACTGGGCGCCAACCCAAAGCGTGTTTTAAATTTGCGAGAGAAATAATGAATTGAACTGAAGCCAAGTTTTAAAGCCACTTCAGTAATAGAGTGATTGCCTTCTAGAATGAGACGCTGCGCCTGCCCCATTTTCAATTCGTTAATATATTTCTTAGGCGGTTCATTCACATGTTTCTTAAAAAGTGATTGTAAGGTTGAACGCGAAATCGCAAAATGATTACAAATATCTTCAACTGAGATGGGTTCATAAATATTTTTTTGAATATAGTTGTTAATCTCATTTAAGAGTTCGTTTTCAAACTGAGACTGGATTGGGTTGATAACCATATCCTTTTCTTCTTTGTTTTCATCAATTCTGATCATATTTAATATAATCTCTTTAAAAGTGATAACCACCAAATCTCGGGTATAGGTGTTATTATCTGCTTCAAAAATGGTTGTTTGGCGAATAAATTTATTCATCAAATCATAGAGTTCATGGGTACACTCAACAACACGATTTTTTAAGTGAGAAATACTGTGCCAATCTACATTCATATCAAACATGACGGTTAAATAGGAAGAGGAATTGTTTCCTTCAATTTGTTGTTTATGAAATTGCCCTGGGAAGAAAATCATCATTTCTTGAGCTTCTAGGGTATATTGAGTCCCATCCACTGTCATCACTACCGCACCGGTATCAACATAAGTGAGTTCCCAGTAAAAATGCGACTCGCCATTAAACGAATAATCTTTTCCTTTAACATTATAATAATAAGAATAAATATCTGTGACCTCAAAACTAGATTTGATGGGTTCGTATTTACGGTTCCCTGGTACCTCAATTATTTCTCGAACCACTTCATTTTTAGTTTGGAAGGAGACTTCCAACAACACAGATTGGGTTAGCGGTATGACTACATAGGGTGTCCCCGCATCAACAATGGGGGCTCGGTGGATAACAAATTGTTCAAGTTTTCCATTTCCTGTATCTAAGACCAAGATTCCAATCCCTTCAAGAACCTCAATTCTAACAGGGCAGTTATATTTATTTAGAAATTGTAAACTCTTATCTTCAAGTTGGTGTCGCTGACTGTCAAAGCGACTTGGTAAATCGGTAACGCGCCCAAAACTTAAAAATTGCGGGCTGGTGGTTTTCAAATACATTGGATAATCACACCTTTCTATTCCTAATTGTACACACATTTACCACAATTTGCGATAATTTGTACCTTTATTATGCCAAAACAGCAAACATATCAACGAAAAGTACAAATAAAACATGTAATAATGCAACCACTTACACTGGTTTTTTTTATATAATAGCTATGTAAGGGTGCTTACAGATTGAAGAATTGAAAGGGGTGTTAATGAAATGCCGAATATAGTTCTTACGCGAATTGATAACCGATTAATTCATGGACAAGTTGCGACTCAGTGGTCAGGTGTTATTGGGGCAAACTTATTATTAGTAGCAAACGATGAAGTTTCTACCAATAAGATGCGCCAAAACTTGATGAAAATGGCTGCACCAAGCTATGCACAGACACGTTTCTTCTCTATTGATAAAACAATCGAGATTATTCATAATGCGTCAGATAAGCAAAAAATCTTTCTAATTTGCGAAAATCCACAGGACGTTCTTAGACTTGTGGAGGGGGGGGTACCGGTCACAAAATTAAATATCGGTAACATGCACATGGCTGAAGGAAAACGTCAGGTTGTGGGTAGTGTTGCTGTTGATGACAGTGATATCGCAGCATTTAGAAAACTTCAAGAGTTAGGGGTCGAGTTAGAAATACGACGCGTGCCTCAAGAAAAAGCAGAATCTCTTGAAAAACTATTTAAATAATACGGAGGAAAAGAATATATGAATTTTTCAGTAATTAAAATAGTCCTTGTAATGATCGTTACGTTCATTGCAGCGATTGATCAATTCAGTTTCTTAGAGTCTCTATATCAACCTATCGTACTGGCAACAGTAGTGGGTGTTATCTTAGGAGAACCAGAAATTGGATTGGCAGTTGGTGGTACATATCAATTGATCTCAATTGGTAGTATGCCAGTTGGTGGAGCACAACCACCTAACGTTATTATTGGTGGAATCATGGCGACAGTGTTCGCTATTGGATCCGGTATGCCTGTTGACTCAGCAGTTGGACTTGCAGTTCCATTTGCACTCTTTGGTCAATACGCAGTTACCTTAACATTTACATTCATGGCGCCTATGATGGCTGTTGCTGACAGACATGCTAAAGACGCTAACCCTAAAGGAATTGCACAAGTTAACTACTTGGCTATGGCAATTCTTGGTGCATTGTTTGCTGTTATTGTTGCAGTTGGAATGGTATCAGGACAAGCATTGGGTAACGCATTGGCAGCACGTTCATATGAGTGGAGCTGGGTCATGGCTGGATTAGATGCAGCCGGTGGTATGATGCGCTATGTTGGGTTTGCAGTACTTATGAAAATTATGATCGCTGGAGATCTTTGGGCATTCTACTTCCTTGGATTTGGACTCGCAATTGTTGTATCAAGCGTTCCAAACCTAGGCGGACCTGCACTTCTCTTACTCACATTCGTGGGTGCAGCTATTGCAATCTCAGACTTTAATACAAATAAAAAATTCAATTCATTAGAAAATGCTGGAGGTGACTCAGATGGAATCTAATCTTACAAAATATACAGATTTAACACCTGCGCAACCGTTGGATAAAGGAACTCTAAACAAAATGGTTTGGAGATCACTCTTCTTGCAAGCTTCATTTAACTACGAAAGAATGCAAGCTGCGGGTTGGCTATACGGTATCTTACCTGGATTGGAAAAAATCCACACAAATAAAGAAGACTTGTCTGCTTCAATGGAGCATAACCTAGAATTCTTTAACACACACCCATTCTTAGTAACATTTGTTATGGGATTGGTTATGAACTTAGAACAACAAAAAGCTGATATCCCTACAATCCGTGCGGTACGTGTTGCTGCTATGGGTCCTCTTGGTGGTATTGGTGATGCTCTATTCTGGTTTACATTGGTTCCAATTACAGCTGGATTTACAGCTAACATGGCGCTTAATGGAAACTTCATGGCACCTGTTCTCTTCTTAGTAATCTTTAACGCAGTACAATTCGCAGTACGTTATGGTTTAATGAGTATGTCATACAAGCTTGGTGCTCAAGCAATTGACGTGTTTACTGAAAATGCAGTTGAATTTACACGTGCAGCAAGTTTACTTGGAGTATTCATCGTTGGTGCTATGACAGCATTATTCGGTGGTACAGCCTTGAGAATTGTTGTTGCTGAAGGTGATATGGTTACCAACGTTCAAGGTATCCTTGATGGTATCTTACCAAAACTTATCCCATTAGCATTAACAATCTTCATGTGGTTCCTTATTGCAAAACGCAATTGGTCACCAACAAAAGCAATTCTATTGCTACTTGTCATTGGTCTATTAGGTACAGCAACTGGTATCCTTGCAGGAAACTCAGGTGCTGCTCACCCAGAAACTGGTGAATCAATTCCTGGCGGATATAACCCACTAATTGAGTGGTACGATTACGCAGGATAGTAATTAAAAGTCCCCTTACTTTTCTTTACATAAGTTAAAAGGGAATGGATTTGTCCATTCTCTTTTTTTTGTTTTCGCTTACAACCAAAAAGTGCAAACGATTTGGCATTAAAGCTAAACAATTCCACCCGATATACTGATATAATGAAAACGGAAGGTGATGTATATGAAAACAAATCCATTGTTAAAATTAAGTAATAAAAATGCAGTCGGTGTTTATTCCGTCTGTACCGCAAGCGAACCTGTTATTGAAGCATCCATTGAATTCGCAAAAGAAAATGACTCCTTGGTTGTGATTGAAGCAACCGCCAACCAAGTAAATCAATTTGGTGGCTATACCGGTATGACTGCAGAAGACTACCGTGATTTTGTGTATGAAATCGCAAACCGCGTAGACTTTGATGTTAATCGCATCATTTTAGGTGGAGACCACTTAGGACCCCTCACTTGGACCGATTTAAATGAAGAAGAAGCCATGGAAAATGCTTCCAAGCTTGTTTACGACTATGTTAAAGCAGGCTTTACTAAGATTCACTTAGACACATCCATGCGTGTTAAAGATGACTCCAAAACCGATCGTTTATCCGATGAAACCATCGCAAAACGTTCTGCTATTTTAGCCAAATCATGTTTAGAAGGTTTTGCTGATCTTAAAAAAGAAAACCCAGATGCCGTATTTCCTGTATTTATTATCGGAAGTGAAGTACCCATCCCAGGTGGACTCCAAGAAGTAGAAGAAACACTAGAAGTAACGTCTCCAGAAGACTTCCAAAACACTTACAATATCTTCAAAGAAACCTTTGAAAAACATGATGTGATGGAAGTATTCAACAACGTAATTGCGATTGTTGTACAACCAGGTGTTGAATTTGGAGATGATGACTTATTCTTCTATGATAGAGATAAAGCAGCCCAACTTGTGAGTGCACTTAAAGACAACTTTGAAACACTCGCATTTGAAGGTCACTCAACAGACTACCAAAACCCCGAAGGACTCAGACAAATGGTCGAGGATGGCATCGTTATTCTTAAAGTTGGACCCGCATTGACATTCGCATACCGTGAAGCACTCTTTGCGCTATCCCACATTGAAGATGTCATTTCTGAAGACCCTTCTGATTTCATCAATGTATTAGAAAACGAAATGCTAGAAAATCCTAAAAATTGGTCAAACCACTATCATGGAAACGAAAAAGAACTCTTTATCAAACGTAAGTTCTCTTACTCTGATAGAGCCCGTTACTACTTACCAAGACCCAATGTTCAAGATGCCATTCTTAAATTGATGAACAACTTGAGTGAGACCCGTATTCCCATGACACTCTTGTCACAATATTTACCTTATCAATATAGAAATATTAAAGAAGGTAAAATCAACAACAATCCAAGAGAAATCATCAATGACTACATTAAGTTATACTTAGATGATTACCAATTTGCGACCCATACTGACGAACTGGGATATTAAAATTCAAATATTTAAACCTCAATCGTATCGATTGGGGTTCTTTTATTGTATAATAATTAAAACGGAGGATATTATGAAAAAAGAACTACAAGAAATACTAACTCAGATCTCTGAGACAAAAGACCCTGATCAAATTCAAGATCTAATCGAATCAGCTTTAGAAATCGATTCACATGACCCTGTGGTCTTATTGTTGGCTGCTGAATTCAGTCATGACCCCTATGAAAGATTATCATTACTCGATCATTCAATTCGTCATCTTGAACATCACCTACATGAAGATGGTTACTTTGAAGAAAATGAAGACGATGACAATGACATTCATCCAATCGAGAATATTCTCGCAAAATCTGTGGAATTACGATTCAATACATTTATGGATCTCAACTACTACCACCAAGCCATGCATGAATATATTCAACTGCTCTCATTAAACGAGGATACACCTTACGCTGATGAACGCGCCATGATCGCTTGCTTATACACAGGCCATACAGAGTTGGCCCAGGAAATATACGAAGGCTACGAAGTTGCGCCTTTCTCAGTTTCATTTCCTTATGCAATTTCACTCTATAACGAAGGTGAAGAAACTGAAGCAATTGGCCTTTTTGAAAATCTACTGGACTTTGTGCCAAGCTTAAAAGGATTTATTGGACAATTGGTTCATGGTGAAACACCCATGCCCCAAACTGAAGAAGATTATGCTGTATTGAATGTATTATTCCAAACTGCTAGCATGACCCCTGTTGCATTTATCGAAATTGCACATCCACATCACCACTAAAAAAGAGGTTAACACCTCTTTTTCTATATTATTTCCTTAAGAACCCGTTCCATTTCCCCTTTTTTAAAGGGAGACATGAGGGCTTCATATTCATGATTATCATAACTTTGAATCTGTGCTGCATACATCAAATAATCATTGAGATATGAAATATAATAATTTGACTTGTATGCTTGAATGAGCTCAGAATTTAATTCCAGTGGAAAGCCATAAAAAGTATCGTTACCCAATAATAATTTATAGATGGGTAAGACCATTTCAGTTTCATCTTTTTTTAAGATGAGAACTTCTTTTTTCGTGTACTCAAATTTAAAATCTATGGATTCAAACTTTGAATCCACAATATGAGATACCAATAGGTTCCCCAATCGTTTGGACTCATCAACTGAACTTTCTTTACGGGTATAACGGGTTGAAATATCGCCACTTGCCCCATTAAAATACACAATGCCATCATACTTGTCTTGAAGTGCTGTTCTAAAATCACCCACAAAATCAGGATGATAAAGACTGTGATTTAAATCCAAAACGGTTGGATGGTTGGCGAAGTTCACAAATAAATAAGATTTATCTTCAGTCTCAAATTTAAAGGCAATTAAGCGATCGTCCCCTTTACGACTTGGATCAACCCGATTGGTAGAAACCTCTTTTACATCGATTTTGAGAACTGAAGTATGTTCCAATGGTTTCATATTGTTTTTGGCTTTTTGGATGACTTGAACCAAGTTGTCCTTCAACAAATACGTTTGGTAAGCATTAAACGTTTGTAGAAAAGAAACATGATCTTTTAAAACTGGATGATTGGGCATCCAAAGGCCTCCGGGTGCAGAATGGGTATGGGTTGCTGCGATGAGTAAGTGCTCATTTGGGAACATATATTGAACGTCTTTAACAATATTTGCATCAATGCCCAATACATCTGCTGAAACCATATGCATGATCGATTTTCCATCATCAAAACTTAAACAATGCAGTTCTAGATTGTCTTCATAGACAGTTGCTTCTCTTTTTGCGTCATATCCAGCTAAAAGACTGGGTGATTCGACTTCTAATATAAGTTTTCCATAGCCAATCTTCATTTCTTTACCCCATGGTAATTTCTAAAGTAAGTATCATTAATGGCGGTGTCTTCTACATTTGAAGACAGAAACACTTCTGGATCTTTACCTTGTGCCATCAATTTCTCTACCATCTTGATTTGTAGTGTATTAACGATGGCACTTCCTGTAATGGTTGAAATGGGACCGATCTTTAGATTTTCTTTTATTTCGATACTGGCATCTCCCAAATCTGTTAAGTTATCAATTGCGTAATCCGTCAAATCCATCAAGCGCTTATCTCCAAAACGGGGCGTGACACTTTTTGAATGGGTGAAGGATGTGATGGCGACTGTTGTAACACCTGCTTTTTTCGTAAGGGTAGCCAGTTCTAAAGGAACCGCATTTCTACCTGAGTTTGAGATGATAAACAACATATCCCCTTTTTTAAACCCAACTTGATCAAACACAATTTGTGCATAACCGCTTAAACGCTCAATATCGGTGCTTTTATTAGCGGACTCATGCAACATCAGTTCGGGGATTAATATCGCTTGAAACGGCGCAAAAGCCCCTGCACGGACGTATACCTCTTCCGCAATCATATGTGAATGACCGGTTCCAAAGAAGTAAAGGGTCTTGTTGTTGAGGATTGTATCAACCATGATGTTTGAAACGGTTTCAAAAAGAGGTTCTTGTGCCTTTAACTTATTTAAACGTTCAATACTGATATCAATATACGTCATCTTTTTAATACTCCTTATTGTCGGGGTCTGGTGCCCCTTTACCAATGCCCTTAAGTGCATCAATTGCAGCCATGTCTGCATCACTTAATTCAAAATCAAAAACATTAAAATTCTCTTCAATTCGAGAAGGGGTCACTGATTTTGGGAGGGGATTAAATCCTTTTTGAAGTGACCAACGAATGGCCACTTGGGCGACGGATTTATCGTATTGTCTCGCAATATGATTCAAGACATCATTGTCTAAAATTGTTCCCGTTCCCAGCGGACTATACGCTTGAGATAATATATCGTGTTCAGCATTAAATTTAACCACATCAGTTTGTTGATCCGATGGACTCAAGTAGATTTGATTGACAACAGGTTTGATTCTGGCTGTTTCCAATAATTTTTCTAAATGATGGGGCATAAAATTAGAAACACCAATGGATTTAATCAATCCAGCATCAACTGCATCTTCCATTGCACGCCATGTTTCTTTGTTGGCTTCAATCCAAGCGTCATTTTCTTTAAGTGGAAAAGGAACAGGCCAATGAATCAAATACAAATCCAGGTAATCGACACCCAACTTATCCATTGATGTTTGGATGGCTTCTTTCGCACCTGCATAGGAATGCTTATCATTCCAAAGCTTCGTTGTTAAGAAGATTTCATCTCGTGGTACACCACTTTCCTTAATCCCTTCACCGACTGATGCTTCATTTTTATATACTGCTGCAGTGTCAATATGACGATATCCAACTTCCAATGCCTTCATAACAGATGCTTTCGCAATTTCTCCTGAAGGTGTTTGCCAAGTTCCAAATCCAATAGCAGGGATTTCACTTCCATTGTTTAATTTTATTTTCATAATCAATGCCTCCTTGACTTAAATTATACCAAAGAAATGCCTAAAAATAAAAAAAACAGACTTAAAGTCTGTTCGTTTTTGAAACCCAAGATGTGAAGCGCTTAAATCCAACTTCCATCTCACCAAAGCTTTCAATCTTCCACTCCCAGTTTGGACTCCCCACAGTCCCTGGGCGGTTCATTTGAGCCGCATTACCAAGACGCATGATGTCTTGAACCGGTAAGATAACCAAGTTTGCATTTAAACTCATTGCATAGTGACAAATGAGATCAACGATATTACGTTCTTTAATCCCCCGCCTCATGATATCTCTACGCACTTGAAGGCGCTTCAGCAATCCATTGTCTTCCTTCCATCCCCCCAAAGGTTGGTTGTCATGGGTTCCTGTATAAGCCAAAATATTCTTATTCATATTGATGTCACGCGTAATTTCTTCTGGTTTCAATGCAAACTGAATAATCTGCATCCCCATTAAACCATAGTCATCCCGTAATTCATGGACTTCCGGTCTGAGATCCCCCAAATCTTCAACCACAATTTCCAAGTCATCAATACGCTTATACATTTCATCAAAGAAATCGTTTCTAGGACCAATGAGCCATTCACCATTTCTGGCTGTATCAGAATCACCAGGGATGGCCCAATACGTGTCAAAGGCTCTAAAGTGGTCAATACGAATGGTATCAAATAATTTTTGATTCCACTTCAAACGATCTACCCAAAAATCATATTTTTCTTTTTTATGAACTTCCCAATTATAAATGGGATTCCCCCAATGTTGTCCCTCACTTGAAAAATAATCTGGGGGTACACCCGCCACTAAAGTAGGACGACCCGCTTTATCAATGTGGAACAACTCACGATTAAAATAAACTTCATGGGAATCATACCCCAAGTATATTGGAATATCCCCCATAATTTTAAGACCCTTCGCATTGGCATACGCTTTAATATCCAGCCACTGTTTAAAGAAAACATACTGAACGAAAAAATGATAGTCCATAATTTCTTTATTCGGTTTTAAGACAGTCCATTCACTCCAAGATTTAAAATCATTTGCTTCTCTTAAAGCCATGAATTCAGCATATTCTTTCAACCACGCTGTTTCCTTCACAAATAATTTATAATCTTTATTCTGTTCAAAAGACTCATAAGCACGTTTCAAATACTTGGATTTAAGGTTACGCGTAGCATCGAAATCAACAGATGTATTCCGCACAGGTTTAACACTAAGCGGTAGACCCATCTCTTCATAGAGTCTTTCAATTGAAATATAGATTTCATCACCCGCAAAAGAGGAATAGGTCTGGTAAGGAGAGTTACCATAACCCACAGGATTTAAAGGTAGGATTTGCCAATACTTTGCGCCTGTTTTCTGAATCGCGTCCACAAAATTAAAGGCATCGATCCCAAAGTCACCTATCCCAAATGTTCCGGGAAGGCTTGAGATTGCCATCAGCAATCCCGCCTTTCTTTCTGTGTTAATCATCTTTATTTCACCTTCCAAATATCACGGTTATAATCCGCAATAGTACGATCTGAACTAAAGAAACCAGCATTCGCAATGTTGATTAAGCTCTTTTTAGCCCAAGTCATACGATCTTCATAATCTTCAAACATTTGATTCTTAACTTTTACATAATCATCAAAGTCAATTAAGGTCATAAACCAATCTTTAACGATAAATTCACGATGCAAGCGTTCTAAATGCTCGCGTGATCCTTCATCAATCATTTCATCTGAAATGAGGTAATCTACAGCACGCTTGATATCTGCATTGTTTTCATAGTAGTCTTTTGAAACATAGCCCCCAGTTTCGTAAAGCTTGATGATTTCATCAGAATGTTTCCCAAAGATATAAATATTGTCTTCACCCACATGGTCACCAATTTCAACGTTTGCGCCATCCATGGTTCCAAGTGTTAAGGCACCATTCAACATTAATTTCATATTTCCAGTACCACTTGCTTCTTTAGAAGCCAATGAAATTTGCTCAGAGACATCACATGCAGGGATGAGATACTCAGCCTTAGAAACATTATAGTTTTCAACAAATACGATGTCTAAGTACTGACTTAAGACTGCGTCTTCATTAATAATAGTTGAAAGTGTTAAAAGGGCATGGATGATATCTTTCGCAATGGTATACGCAGGCGCTGCTTTAGAGCCAAAGAAGAATGTGATGGGTCGTTTTGGACGATATCCACCACGAATTTCCTGCATCATATGAATGATATAAAGCATATTCAATTGTTGACGTTTATACTCATGCAATCTCTTAATTTGAATATCAAAGATAGAATCAACATTAATGGTATGGTCTTCAATTTCTTGAATATATTTTTGTAGTCTTACTTTTTGGTTATGCTTGATGTTCAAAATAGATTCAAGAACTGAGTTATCATCCACAAACGCTTCTAAATCTTTCAATTTGGTCGCTTCATGTTTAAATTCAGAACCAATTTTAGATTCAATGAATTGTGTCAGTTCTGGGTTAGAGAATTCCAACCATCTTCTAAAGGTAATACCATTTGTTTTATTGTTAAATTTATTTGGATACAAATCCGCATAACCTTTAAGCTCCGATTTCACCAAGATCTCTGTATGTAAGGCCGCAACCCCATTGACTGAGAAACTAAAGTGAATAGACAAGGAAGCCATATGAACACGATTATGTTCATCAATTAATTGCACACTTGCATCATTTGAACGTGACTTCACAATGTCATTTAAACGATATAAAATGTCGAGCATTTCTTTATCCACACTTTCAAAGTAATGGATAGGCCATTTTTCAAGGGCCTCTGCCAAGATTGTATGGTTGGTATAGGCAAATACATTCGAAACAATTTCAACTGCACGATCAAATGCGATTCCTTTTTGCTTCATTACTTTCAATAAAACCAAGATTGCCATAGCAGGATGCGTATCATTAATTTGGATGACCACATGTTTATCAAGCTCATCTAGCACATCTTCATGGTTTTGAACAATATATGAAACACCACTGACCACCATGAAGTATTGTTGCGCAAAGCGCAGTCTCAAACCTTCTTCAGTTGAATCATCTGGATATAAAAACAAGGTTAAGTTCTTATCAATCGCTGTTTGATCAAAGGTAATACCCTCTTGAATTACAGAATCATCCAAAGACTCTAAATCAAATAGACGTAGGGTTGTTTTTTCTTGATTGTATCCAACCACATCCAATTCATACATTCTACTGGTCAAGTTTTGATCACCAATATTTATATCATAAGTAACATCTGTTTTACGTAACCATGAGGGTCTATCAAGCCAAGTATCTTTCACTTCATTTTGAAGATGATTTATAAATACTTGTTTAAAAAGGCCATAGTGATAATTTAAACCAAGTCCTTCACCATTAATACCCAAGGTTGCGATTGAGTCTAAGAAACAAGCAGCCAAACGACCCAAGCCACCATTACCCAATGAAGGTTCTGGATCATAGTCTTCTATATCTTTGATATCATGTCCATATTTTGCCAATATATCTTTTACTTCATCATAGATACCCAAGTTCATCATATTGTTACTTAAGAGTTTTCCAATTAAGAATTCTGCAGACATATAGTACACCTTACGTTCTCCCGTAACATGTTTCATATCGGCAATCTTATCTTGCGTTACTTTGAGAACTGCATTATACAGTGTATCAATGTCTGCATTCTCTAAGTTATGATTCGCATAGTTTAATAGTTGTCTTTCCATTTTATCCTCCTAGAAATCGTTTTCTTTATATTATTTTTAACTGTGATAAAATCACAGTTAAATAATAACATCCTCATATTCAATGCGCGCGATTTCATAGTCCATCAAGATAGCTTGAGAACCACCTTCTTCAATCAAACGCTTAAACTCCTTAATTGCATTTTTAGCGATCATAAAGAAGTCCTGCTTCACGGTTAGAATATGATATTTCACATAACCCAGAAGCTTAATACCATCATACCCGCATACGGGTCTGAAGATATCCATTTCCTTTAAAGCATTGATACTACCAATGGCCATCAAATCTGAAGCACAAATAATAACATCGGCATCAAAGGCATGAATTTTTGTGAGCTCCATCGCCTTTCGTTCACTAAAATCTGCATATTGTGCATTGAGCTTAATATTTAGTTCAAAGCAAGCATCCACCACCCCTTGGAGCCTTAAGTCAGTGACATAACCATCACGGCGACCTGCTAGGTATAACACTTTTTGGACATTTTGTTGATTTTCAATCATTATTTTTGAAAGTTCATATTGTCCTTTTTGATGGTCTACCATCACGTATGAAGTTTTTTGATTTTGAATCGGTACATCCACCAAAACAGAATAGAAATGTTGTTCCTCAATCATCTCTGTAAAAGCAACCTGTTCCTTATGGAGTCCATATATGACCAATCCTTGGACACTTAAGGACTTAAAGTACTGAATCATTTCAAACTTTGTCATGTTTTCAAATACAATTGAAAACACTGTTACAACTTCAAGTTTTTCTTTATTGGATTGTTCAAATGATCCAAATAGGTATTGCATGTTAATTTCATCAATGGCTTGACGTTCATTGTTTATAAAAACAACCACCGCAATGCGTTTACTCTTTTTAGAAGAGAGCGCAGAAGCCACCGCATTGGGCACATAGTTCAATTCATCAACAGCCTCCATGACTTTATCACGAGTCTCTTGAGATATATTTTGGTAGTTATTCAACACTTTAGAAACAGTCGACACCCCAACCCCAGCACGTTTCGCAACATCTGACATACTTGACATAACAACACACCTACCTTTCTATAATAACTGAAGTCCCTTCTTCAAGAGTAATGGTATTCCCTTTTACTGAGAATTCACCATTCACACCGACCACCTTATCGTGGTCTAAATCAAAGGATACTTGTTCTTTTCCCAAGTTATGCACAACCATGATGTCATCATTGTGTGCCAGCGCATATAGCGCATTTGATCCCAGATCAACGGATTCAACCATTCCCCGGGAAATACTTGGATACTGATTTCTCAAGTATATCACTTTTTTATAATGATTCAACAATGAATCTTTATCCTTCAATGCTTCGTCAACATAGGTATATTCCTGTGCTTTATAATCCGCATCCTTAGGTGGGTTGGGCATCCCTTCCCCTGAGGCATCCCAAGCAATCGGCAGACGTTTATTTTCGTCTTTACCCGATCCTTTTAATGCCACTTCTTCACCATAATAAATAAAGGGATTTCCCGGCATTAATAAATAGATTGAGGCAGCTTTCTTCTGGTCTTCTAAAGTAATGAAGTAACCAGCACTTCGGTTATTATCATGATTGGATAGAAAGACCGCATCAATTGCATTTTCATTGTTTTCTTTTAAGATTGCATTATAATTAGCAATCATATTTGACAGCGCTTTTCCATCACCATTTCTCATGGATTTAAGAATGGCACCGCTATTTTGAGATGTACCAAAGTTAAAGAAACTATCAATCCCACTTTGGTACATGTCTTGAATAATCGCATCCGTAGTCCATGCCTCACCGACAATATATGCGTCAGGGTTAATGGCTTTTACTTCAGAATTAAACCAATTTAAAAACTCGATATTCTTTTCTTTCTCGCCATCGTAGAAATGGGTGGTCGCATCCAAGCGGAAGCCACCAACTCCTTTGTCAATCCAAAACTTAGCAATTTCAACAAGTTCATTTCTTAAAGATACGCTGTCTAAATTTAAATCAGGCATTTGGTCCCAGAATCCACCTTCATAATAGATACCTTCTGATAATAAATGATATCGACTCTGATATTCTGAGGCAAAGTTGTAGTACTCACACGTAACGACACCGTCACAACTGCCTTCTACCATCGCATACTTTGCTTCTTGAAACCAAGGATGCTGTGTGGAAGAGTGATTCAAGACCAAATCAAGAATTAAAGTCATGCCACGTTCGTTCATCTCGTTTACTAAGTTATCGAAATCTTCCATGGTTCCATAGTCGGCATCAATACCCTTATAATCCATTACATCATATTTATGATAAGTAGGAGAGGGGTGAATCGGCATCAACCAAACCCCCGTTGCACCCAAGTCATACTGAATATAGTCTAACTTTTGACGCACCCCTTCTAAATCTCCTGAACCATCACCATCTGAATCATAAAATGACCCCACATATATTTCATAAAATACTGAGTTGACTTCTGGCTGCACATACTCGGCTTCTTTCGAACAACCAACCAAAATGAAGAAAACACTTAAACTTACGAATAGTTTTTTCATCATCCTTTGACAGATCCCCCTGTAACACCAGATACATAGTATTTTTGCATAAATATGAATAAGATTGTGATGGGGATGGCCACAATAACAGCCCCCGCACAAAATTGCGTAAAGTATTTACTGATATTTTCACGTGTCAACATTTGGTAAAGTCCCAATGCGACTGTATAGTTTTGGTAGCTATCACGCATGATAACCGAAACAAAAATAAAGTCTACCCAAGGTGCAATAAACGATGTCAAGATCGTATAGATTACAATTGGTTTTGACATAGGCAGTGTAATCTTCCAAAAGATTTGATTCTTCGTTGCGCCATCTAACATGGCTGATTCATCAATTGCATAAGGAATGGTATCAAAGAAACCCTTTGAAATATAATATCCCATGGCTGCCCCACCTGAATAAACAAGAATCAAAGCATACAAACTTTGGCCCAATCCCATCGCTTTAATTAAGTGATAGATTGCGGTCATTGACATAAACCCAGGGAACATTCCTAAAACAAGAATTAAGTTCATATAGGGTTGTCTCATTTTAAATCTCAAACGACTAAATGCATAGCTGGTCAATAGCACCACGATGGTCGTAATGATGGTTGTAAATATCGCCACAAATAGCGTGTTCATAAACCATCTTGGGAAATTAAATAAGCTTGTTTCTGTGAATAATTTTATATAGTTGTCAAAAGTTAATTGTTTGGGCCACACATAGCTGGTAAAGGCCCCTGGTTCTCCTCTAAATGATTGGAGAATAAGCCATGCTACCGGTAATAACCAAATAACAGATAGGACTGATAGGAATACATGGCCAATAGTTCCGTATAAAATTCTTTTGTTTTTCATTATTGGAATGTCCCCTCTTTCCCTTGTGTTACTTTTCTAAAGACAATGAGTGATAAACTTGCACTGATCGCAAAGATAATAATACCTAAGGTTGAAGCCATGGCATAGTTTTTATCGGTAACGGTTAATTTATATAGCCAGGTAACCAATAAGTCAGTTTGACCTGCTTGGTAATAGCTCAAAGTCAATGGACCACCTCCAGTTAAGAGATAGATTACATTAAAGTTATTAATGTTTCCAACAAACTGTGTAATTAAATAAGGCGCTGTAACACTTAACATATACGGCAAGGTTATCTTGGTAAATTGAACCCATACCGAAGCACCGTCAATTTTTGCACTTTCATACATATCTTGTGGAATGTTCATCAAAATACCAGATGTGATTAGCATCGTATAAGGAATCCCCACCCAACAGTTTACCACAATAACCGTAATTTTTGCGAGTGTAGGATTGGATAAGAACGGAATCGCACTGAGACCCTTACTCATCAATATTTGGTTGATGGTTCCTTGATCAGCCAATAATTTAGACATCAACAGCAAACTAACAAATTGCGGAATCGCAATCGTAATCACAAAGATTGTTCTCCACATTTTCTTTAATACGATACCTTTAGAATTAATTAACATCGCCAACAACATACCCAAAATATAGTTTAAGAATGTTGCAAAAAATGCCCAAACAAAGGTCCATTTTAATAACGAAAAGAACGTACCTGATATAATTTTACTTTCATAAAACAAAGCCTTAAAATTTGCCAATCCAACCCAGGTAAATAAATTTCCAGGAGGTTGGTGGTTTTGGTCAAAGTTTGTAAAAGCCATCAAAATCATAAAGATTAAAGGCAAAACAGTAAACGCAACCGTTAAGATTGTAGGGAGTCCCAACACTGTTATATGGAATTTTTCATCTAAAAGTTCTTTTACATCTTCACTGAAGGTTGGAAGTGATTCACCGGCCTCCAATAACTTTTGGTTCTCAATTGCATTTTTAACGTTCAAATAGTAAATGTAGATTAAAGCAATCACTACTAAAACAGCCAATACACCAAACAACAAGAAGAGCATTGAGTTGTCTCCCTCAGTGTAAATGTAAATGCCACGGTCTTCATCAAAGACTCTACCTTGTTCAACAACACCCAGTGTACGCAAACCGCCGATTCTCTCAAAACCTGAGGTAATCAAATAGAACAGCCCAAATACTTGTGCACTGAGGTACAAGAATCCTCTTACGTACTGTTTTCTTAGAAAAGAGCCCGCACCAAATATAAAGTAGGATATACGTGTGAATAGATCACCGTTTTTAAATCCTGTTACAAATTCTTTTATTTTATCTCTCATTTTCACACCTCATATAAAATAAAGAAGGGGCATAATGCCCCATCTTTCATTACTGCATAATTTGGCTGACCAATTCATCAAGCAATGCTTGCATATCTGCGGTTGAGCCACCTTCTAATTCAGTTCCAAACGCTTCTGCTGGTCCCCAGTAGGATCCCAACACGTCATTTTGTGGATGTGCATAAACACTTTGTTGTGCCAATGCGCTCAATGCTACGTTCGCTTGAACTGCATCTGAATTAGCAGCATTCAAGTTTGAAGGACCGTATGAACGTGCTTCAAAACGTTTGATTTGGCTTGCTTCATTTGACAAGAATTCTGCTAATGCCATAGCTTGTTCCGGATGTGCTGTTGATGATTTAACACCATATAGCTTGTATCCACCAAAGCTACCCATTTGAACTTCTTCACCATCAATTGTGAATGCAGGTAGTTTTGTAGCTGCAAATCCATCACCGTAAGCAGCTGCAAAGTCTTCAGCTGTCCAAACACCACTAACGGCTGCAACAACTTTACCATCACGGGCTGCTGATTTCATAATATCATCGTCACCTGTTAAGAATGCTGATGAAGCTGTGAATTTACGAATATAGTTACCAACTGCAACACCACGCTCGTTGTTAAAGTCAACAACTTGCTTGCCGTCTGCACCAATAGTAATTTCATGTCCTGCTCCTAAGAAGAATGAAGCAATGTACCAACCATTTGATACGTCCATAAATACTTGCTTGCCTTCAGCTTCTGCTTTAGCCATCATTGTATCTAGAGATTTAACGTCATCTTCACTAAAGAAGTTTGAATCATAATATAGGAAGTATCCATTATCTGCTGTAAATGGAATTCCATAAAGAGCACCATCTAAAGTTGCACCTGCGATTGAACCTTCTGAGTTCGCTGCAATAATTGCATCTTTATTCAATGTGATTTCATAAAGCGCACCGGCTCCTACAAGGTCACGTAATTGGTCATTAGGGAATGCAAATACGTCTGCTGCTTCCTCAATATCACCTGTAACTTGATCTCTTGCATCTGGCTCAGCTACAACACCCAATGTAATATTGTATGTGTTGTCAGGATCTGTTGCCTTAAACTCTTCGATAAGCTCTTGTAATAGTGCTTGGTCATCTTGGGAACCCCAAACTTTTAAATCATAAGTTTGTCCGGTTTCTCCACCATTTTCGCCTTCTTTAGCACCACATGCTGCTAGTGAAAACACTACAAGTGATACCAATAAGATCTTAATAAACTTTTTCATATATTCCTCCTTAGAAAACCAAGAAATCGTTTTCTTAACTCTATTATAGCACGATTATTCACTTTGTAAAGTATTTTGTATGCGATTTCAGAAAACGTATTCCTGATTTTTATAAAAAGCATCTAATGAGTGGATTTATTGAGAATAAAAAAACTGGAAAATAATTTCCAGCCTTATATATTTATAAATACATCATTTTGACTTGGATCAAAAATGATACGCGATTGACCATAAATAAAATGCAATTCAGGACCATGATCCTCAAAATGATAGGATCTGTTTTGAGCAAAGATTTCTTTTCGAATCTCAATCCACTTCTTTGTTTTTTGATGCATCTTATTATAATCATCTAAATAATGCCATCTCACCATATTGACTTCATCCGGTGCATTATAGGAGTTTGCGACCCCTTTTTTATTTCTAAAGAAAGATTGCCCCAACTGTAAGAAAGGGATTCCCATTGAAAATAATACCATCCCAATTAGAAACAAAGCCTTCTTATCATCATATGGACTCAACGCAATTTTATCCGCAACAGTCATATTGTCATGACACTCTACATAGTTAACACTTTTTTGGTACAAATCAAAAACTTGATCAGGATACTTAGTGTTACTGTTACCACTCAACGCAGCCTTAGCAGATTCTGTAAGATAATAATTACCACCCGCATAACCCATATCCCCATCATTTAGTTTACCGGCAATATTATCTCTAAAACGATCATTAAAATGGCCTACACCATGCATCTTATCATTATTAAACATATGCGCTTGTAGATGGCCTGGTAAAACGGTGGGCATTTGCCACCCTTCACCATAGACCATAATATTGGGATTGTGTTTCTCACAGGTCTTACGTAACATATTTATGGTTAAAATGTCCAACAAACCCATTAAATCAAAACGATACCCATCTACTTTAAACTTATCCACATAGTACTCAGTCGTTTCCACAATGTATTTACGCGTCATCTTCATTTCAGAAGCCACTTCATTACCACAAAACGAACCATTACTTAAATTAAAGTGTTCATC
>CANRNG010000017.1 GCA_947631935.1 uncultured Erysipelothrix sp. | reverse complement strand
GAGATGGATGGCGTAACGGATATTAAAGAGTATCTGAATCAAGCTTTTGAATGGAAACATCCCGGTCTTGTGATTACCGATCATGAAGGTGTGCAGTCCTTTCCCAAGGCGCATAACCATCTTAAAGGACTTAGAAAAAAACATCCGGATCAAGATTTTAAATTGGTATTTGGCGTGGAAATGAATTTGGCAAATACTGATTTGGCCATTGTAAAAAATCCCAAAGGCCAAGATATTCAATCCGCATCTTATGTTGTATTTGATATTGAGACCACTGGATTATCCGCTTTTTATGATCACATTATTGAATTTGGTGGCGTTAGGATAGAAGCAGGTCAATCCGTTGCTTCCTATCAAACTTTTATTAAACCACCCATTTCAATTCCAAGTAACATTCAAAATTTAACACAAATATCCGATGCAGATGTCTCAAATGCGAGAACCATTGAGGCTGTCATAGATGAAATCTTAGACTTTATCCAAGACGCTATTTTAGTGGCACATAATGCCAGTTTTGATGTTGACTTTCTGAATGAAATTCTTAGAAAGCTCAATCGTCCCTTACTCAATAATACAGTCATTGATACACTTGACTTATCCAGGGCGCTTTTTGAAAATCGTCGTTCCTATCGTTTGGGGAGTGTGGCCCGTGTGATGGGTATCACTTATGATGATGATGTGGCGCACCGGGCAGATTATGATGCTGAAATCTTATCAAATATATTTTTCAACATGATGCGTTCAAACGAAATTAAAGATTTAAAAAATATAAACCAACTCCAAGAACTTTCTAATGGTGAAGGCTTTAAGAAAGTGCGTAAGAGTGATTTAACAGTGCTTGCTAAAAACCAAAAGGGACTCAAATCTTTGTATGAGCTTGTTTCACTGTCCTATACGCAGTACCTGGCTTCAATGGGTTCAACTTCAAAAGCCAATGAGTTTTTAGCTGAACCAAGAATTATCAAACCAGAACTTGAATCAAGAAGAGAGAATCTACTCATTGGTGCAGGCTGTATTAATTCTGATTTATTTGAGGTTGCGATGAATAAAAGTGATGCACAATTGGAAGAAACCATGTCATTTTATGATTATGTTGAAATCATGCCACTTTCGGTTTATGAACCTGTGTTAAATCGTGGGGTAGTTCCCAATGAAAAACAATTAATCGCAGTGATTAAACGCATTGTTGATACCGCAAAGAAATTGAATATCACCCTTATTGCTAGTGGCGATGTTCATTATAATCATCCCCATGATAAAATTATTAGGGACGTTTACATCCATTCCCAAGGGATTGGTGGTACCCGACATCCACTTTATCTTTTTGATGAAACCAAACGTTTAAATACTGAAAGTCCGGATCAGCATTTTAGAACTACAACTGAAATGTTGGATGCGTATCCTTACTTATCTAAAGAAGCAGTTTATCAATATGTTATTGAAAATCCTAAGAATCTATTGGATTCAATAGACCAAGTATCGCCAGTAAGGGAGGATTTGTATACGCCTAAATTGGAAAATTCGGATACGTTACTGAAAGATATTGTATTTAGAAATGCCCATCGTATTTATGGTGAAACCTTACCAGCCATTGTTAGTGATCGCTTAGATTTTGAGTTAAAATCTATTTTGGGTCATGGGTTTGGGGTTATTTACTATATATCACATCTTCTGGTTAAGAAATCAATGGACGATGGTTACTTGGTAGGATCTCGGGGTTCTGTGGGTTCTTCCTTTGTGGCTACCATGGCTGAAATTACAGAAGTAAACCCCTTGGCGCCTCATTATACCTGTTGTACATGCCAACACAGTGAATTTATAACGGATGGAAGCTATGCTTCTGGCTTTGATTTACCTGATAAAAAATGTCCGCATTGTCATCAATCTATGATACGCGATGGACAAGATATTCCTTTTGAAACCTTCTTAGGTTTTGAAGGTGACAAGGTTCCAGACATTGATCTCAATTTTTCAGGTGTCTACCAAGAAGTAGCGCATGCTTACACCAAAGAACTCTTTGGGGAAGCTTTTGTTTATCGGGCAGGAACTATTTCAACTGTGGCACAAAAGACCGCCTTTGGATATGTTCAAGGATATTATGAAAGTATTCATGAATCCGTGGATAATCGCGCTTGGAAAACTTATTTGGCTTCTAAAGCAGAAGGGGTCAAACGGACAACTGGACAACACCCAGGGGGTATCATTGTCATTCCAAATGATATGGATGTGCATGATTTTACCCCGGTACAATTTCCTGCCAACAATCCCAATTCAAAATGGCTTACGACGCACTTTGAGTTCCATGATATTGATGCGAATGTCTTAAAGCTTGATATTTTGGGTCATGTGGATCCAACGGCGATGAAAATGTTGGAGCGGCTCTCTGGAATTGACATTAAAAACGTTCCAGTGAATGATCCTGAAACATTATCCTTGTTTTCGTCTCCCAATGCTTTAAATGTTGATCCAAGGGTTTATCATGAAAAAACAGGGGCTTTGGGTATTCCAGAATTTGGAACGCCGTTTGTTAGAAAAATGCTTGAAGCCACCAAACCGACTAATTTTAGTGATTTGGTACGGATTTCTGGTTTGAGTCATGGAACGGATGTATGGCGTACCAATGCTGAAGAGTTGATTAAAAATGGTTTAACTTTACAAGATGTTATTGGTTGTCGTGATGATATTATGGTTTATTTAATGCATCATGGACTGAAACCCAAGTTGTCGTTTGACATTATGGAGTCTGTGCGTAAGGGGCGGGGTCTTAAACCTGAATGGGAAAAAGAGATGGTTTCCAATGATATCCCTTCTTGGTATATCGATTCCTGTAAAAAAATTAAATATATGTTTCCTAAAGCGCATGCGGTTGCTTATGTCATGATGGCTTTAAGGGTCGCATACTTTAAGGTTCATGATCCCATTACGTATTATGCGGTCTACTTTACTTTAAGAACGAGTGCATATGAAATTGAAGTCATGACCGGAAGTTTGGAACGGGTTCAAAAAAGGCTTCAAAACATTCAAACAAGGCTTTCGAATTATGACACCAAACATGAGGTAACTTCAAAAGAGGTTGGCTTGGTAGATACTTTGGAGGTTACCCTTGAAATGTTGTCGCGTGGATATAGGATTAATCCCATTCATTTATATAAATCCCATGCCACTGAATTCATCATCGATCCAGAGGATGAGAAGGCGATTATACCGCCCTTTAATGTGGTTGATGGATTGGGTGATACTGTGGCTGAGACGATTGTAAAAGCACGGGAAACGCGCGAAATTATATCAAAACAAGATTTGATCAGTCGTTCTTCAATTTCAAGCTCATTAATTAAGAAGTTGGATGAATTGGGTGTAACCAATCATTTGCCTGAATCAAATCAACTTTCACTTTTCTAAAAACTTGCAATTGAAGGTGAATAAGCGTATAATAATCTTAGATAAAAACAGAAGGAGTGGTCATCGCCACTCCTTCCTTTGTGTAAGGAGGGATTATGAAAACCTATCAAGATACAATTGAATCTATTGCAGATTCAATGGGATTAAGAATTGTTTCCATGAAAAATATTGGAAATGATACATTTGAAGTTGTGATTGCCTATGCTGATAGTATGGACCATGTAGACTTAGAAACTAGTTCTAAAGCAGCCCACGCTTTTGCTGAAGGCATTGATTACGAAGTTGGATTGGATGTAAGTTCAGAAGGTGCTGAAAAAGTAATACCTCTGGAATTGGTGGATACCGCATTGGATCAATATATTTATTTGAAGTTAAAGAATCCAAAAGATGGATTTGACCATGTTGAAGGTGACTTGGTAAAGATAGAGACCGATGCTTTGGAAGTAAAATATAAATTTAAACATACTTATAAAGTCTTAAGAGTAGAAAGGAACAATATAGATCTTATGCGATTCGCAGTTAAGATTTGAGGGAGATAGCATGAATTTAAAAGTTATTGTTGAAGCATTCCAAGAATTAGAAGACAAAAGAAATATTTCACAGGAATTTGTCGCAGAAGCGCTTGAAGAGTCTTTGGTAAAGGCTTATCGACGTGAAATTGGGGTTCCTGATGCGATTGTTGAAGTTGAAATCGATCAAGATTCAGGTGAAATCAGACTGTTCCACAACTTTTTAGTTGTTGAAAATGTCGAAGATGATGAATTGGAAGTTTCAATTGATGAATTGGGAGCAAAAGGAGAAGGTTTACAAGTAGGCGATACATATCGTACTGAAAAACCTGTTCAAGATTTGGGACGTGCTGCTGTTAACTTAGCAAAAAACGTCATCAAACAAAAAATACGTGAAGCTGAGAAATTGGCAATTTATAACGAATACTACCGTCAACTTGATGAAATGGTCTTAGCGAAGATTGAAACAGTTGAGGAAAAATATATTGTGCTTGATTTGGGAAAAGCTTTGGCTATCATGCCTAAGAGCGCACAAATGCCGAATGAATACTATGCTGAGGGTCAAACCATTAAAGTAGTGATTACTGAGGTAAATAAGGAATCCAAAGGTGCCCAAATTTTGGCAAGTCGTTCAACGGATGTATTGGTACGTCGTTTGTTTGAAAAAGAAGTCCCAGAATTTAGTGCAAATTTGGTTGAAATTAAAGCAATGGCCCGTGAAGCGGGGGATAGAACTAAAGTAGCAGTTTCAACCAATGACTTAGATATCGACCCAATTGGTGCTTTTATCGGTCACCAAGGATCTCGTATTAATGCCGTTAAAAATGAATTAAGAGGCGAAAATATTGATATCTTTGAATGGTCTGATAATATGGTCGAATTGGTTAGAAATGCCTTGAGTCCTGCAGAAACCCTTGCTGTATTTGAAAATCCAAAAGGCAACGGTTTAATGGTTGTTGTGGATGATGACCAATTGTCACTTGCCATTGGTAAACGCGGAAAAAATGCACGCTTGGCTGTTCGCTTAACTAAAGAACGCATCGATATTAAATCAGTCTCAGAAGTCTTTGAAATGGGTATTGATTACGTGGCATTGATGGCTGAGTATGAATCCAAATTACGTCAAGAATCAGTTGTGATTGAGGATGTTGTGGAAGCTGTTGTTGTGGAAGCTGTTGTGGAGGATATCGTTGAAGATGATATCGTCGAAACGGTTGTCGAACCTCAAGAAACCATTGAAGTACCTGAGCCAGTCGCAGCGCCAGTTGAAGTAGAAGCACCCCGTCGTAAGAAACCATTACTCAAACCAAGAAATACAGAGTTTGTTTCTAAATTTGAAGAAATCGCGGATGCAAGTCGTACTAAAGAGGAGCAACCCTTACGAAGAAAACGTCGTTATGACAATAAAGAAAAAGAAGAAATCATCACCAATGTTGAAATTCTTGAGAACTTAGAGTATGAAATTCAACCTGAATATTCTGAAGAAGATCTTAAAGAAATTGAAGCAAGAGATGAAGCCTATGATTCAGAATGGTATGACGAAGAAATCGACTTTGATGAATTTGAAGATTACTACGAATAAGGGGTGACTTAGATATGACTCGAAAAGTACCCATGCGTAAATGTGTTATTACTCAAACGATGCATCCAAAAAAAGATTTGGTGCGTGTTGTTTTAACACCTGAAAAAGAAGTTGTGGTAGATCTTACTGGAAGACAAAATGGCCGTGGTGCTTACTTGGTTAAGGATAAAGACGTCATTTTGAAAGCAAAAAAAAGCAAGCGTTTGAGTCAAGCATTAAAACATGAGATTCCAGATGTTGTTTATGAAACATTATTGGAGCTTGTGGATGATGAAAAATAAAGTACTTCAAACCTTGGGTTTGGCACAACGGGCCGGGAAAATTGTGACCGGTGATGAATTGTTATTTAAAATTGATAAGCGTAAAGTTTCTTTGGTGTTGTTGGCAAGCAATGCTTCCCAACGTACTCAAGATGAAATTTTGAAGAAGTGCGAAGCAAAGGGGATGCCTTGTCTTGTGGCACTTTCGAAGGAGGAATTATCAAATGCAATCGGTAAGTTCAACCGCGTCGCGGTCGGGATTACGGATGCAGGTTTTAGTAAGTTACTAAAATCTTACTTAGAAAATAGAGGTGAATAGTTAGTGAGTAGAAGAAAAAATACAAATAGAAGAAAAAAGCCAACCAATCAAAACACTCCTAAACCTAAATCAACCCCCAAAGTAACGGATATTGAGTATACAGCAGGTATATCAGTAAAAGATTTAGCAGAAAAATTGGAGAGAAATTCAAGCGATATTATTAAGTTATTGTTTATGATGGGAACCATCGTCAACATTAACACTTCACTTGATGATGATACCGTAGAATTGATTTGTATGGAGTATAATGTAACACCAACCCGTGTTGAACCGGTTGATGAATTGGCCATTGATGTTTTTGAAGAAGATGATGCCAAAGATTTATCTGAACGTGCCCCCATTATCACAATTATGGGACACGTTGACCATGGTAAAACGACGCTTTTGGATACAATCCGTAAAGCAGATGTTGCCGATGGTGAGTTTGGTGGTATTACCCAACATATTGGGGCTTATCAAATTCGTCATAAAAATAGACGTTTAACATTCTTAGATACACCAGGACATGAGGCATTTACAGCCATGCGTGCCCGTGGTGCGTCTGTGACAGATATTGTTGTAGTCGTGGTTGCTGCTGATGATGGGGTTATGCCTCAAACACGCGAAGCCATTGATCATGCCAAAGCGGCAGGTGTTCCGATTATTATTGCTGTCAATAAAATTGACAAACATGATGCAAACTTGGACCGCATCTATTCTGAACTTTCAGATATGGGTGTCATGCCTGAAGAGTGGGGTGGCGAGACTGTCTTTACTAAGATTTCAGCCAAAACAGGTGAAGGAATTGAAGAGCTTTTAGAAACCATCGTGCTTGCATCTGAATTGGAAGAGCTTAAAGCCAATCCAAAACGAGAAGCCAGTGGTACTGTCATTGAAGCCAAACTTGACAAAGGTCGTGGCCCTGTTGCAACACTTTTAATTCAAAATGGTACTTTGAGTGTATCAGATCCAGTGGTTGTAGGGACTTCCTTTGGAAAGGTCCGTAAAATGACCGATTCAAACGGGAACGATGTTCAATCCGCAGGACCCTCAATGCCAGTAGAGATTATTGGTCTACAAGATGTGCCAGTAGCTGGAGATTTATTCAGAGCATACCATGATGAAAAAGAAGCACGATCGATGGCGGATAAACGTAAATCAGCCCGAATTGAAGCAGATCGTACCCAGTCCAGTGCTTTAAGTTTGGATGATTTATCCAAACAAATTGCTGAAGGTAATATGCAAGACATCCATTTGGTTATTAAATCAGATGTTCAAGGATCTGCTGAAGCCTTAAAGGGTTCACTTTCTAAATTAACCAGTGATGAAGTACGTGTTAATGTAATTCGTGCAACAGCTGGAACCATTACTGAAGGCGATATCCTATTGGCCAGTGCATCCGGTGCGGTTATTATTGGGTTTAATATCAGACCCTCAGCTGCAGTTCGTAATCTGGCTGCCGAAAAGAAGGTAGACATTCGTTTGTATAACGTCATCTATCATGCTATTGAAGCGGTTGAATCCGCCATGAAGGGTATGATGGCACCCGTCTTTAAAGAAGTTATTTATGGACAGGCTGAAGTACGTCAAACGTATAAAGTATCTCGCGTCGGTACCATTGCTGGATGTATGGTCATTGATGGTAAAATAGTCAGTGGTTCAACAGTCCGCTTGATTCGTGATGGTATTGTCATTTATGATGGAAAGATGTCATCACTCAAACGATTTAAAGACGATGCTAGAACTGTGAATAAAGGTTATGAATGTGGTATTACCATTGAAAATTATAACGACCTCAAAGAAGGGGACGTTATTGAATCTTACGGAGAAGAAGAAGTAGAACAGGAGTAATATTATGAGTTTAAAAAAAGAACGCGTTGAATCAATCATTCAAAGACAAGTTGCGAAAACAATCACAACGGAATTGAATGATCCTGCTTTGAAATTTGTCAGTGTTACCGACGTTGAATTAACCAATGATATGTCGTTCGCAACTATTTTTGTGAGTTTCTTAGAGGATAAAGATAAAGCCAAAGGCCTTGAAGTCTTAGAAAAATCTAAAGGACTCTTAAGAACGGTCGTAAGTAAATCGATTACCACACGTAGAACTCCTGAAATTCTCATTAAATTAGATGAGTCTTCAGAACATGGTTCTCGTATTGATCAGATTTTAAATAAAATTAATGATTAAATTAAAAAGTACAGCTGAAATTGGCTGTACTTTTTTTTACATATTGATAAATCGACTGAGAAACTGTTGCGTTCTTTCTTTTTGAGGGTTTTCAAATATTTCATGCGGTGTACCTTCTTCTAAGATAACACCATCATCTACAAATAAGATACGATCAGAAATATCTTTAGCAAAAGCCATCTCATGGGTTACCACAAACATTGTATAACCTTCTTTGGCCAAATCTTTTATAACTTGAAGGACCTCTCCCACTGTTTCAGGGTCTAAAGACGAAGTAGGCTCATCCAGGAGTAATAACCTGGGTTTCATACATAAGGCACGTGCAATCGCAACGCGTTGTTTCTGGCCCCCTGAAAGTTGTCTTACATCTGCATCCTTAAAGTCCAACATCCCAACTTTATCAAGAAAGTGAAGGGCGTCTTCAACCGCAACATTTTTGTCGACATGGCGTACTTTTATGGGTCCAATGGTACAATTCTCTAAAACAGTCTTATTTGAAAATAAGTTAAAGGATTGAAAGATCATCCCAACATTTGAACGATATTTATTGATATTTAAATCTTTAGAATTGATATTTTTGCCTTCAAAATAAATAGTCCCACTATCATGGGTCTCAAGGACATTTAAGCATCTAAGAAGGGTTGATTTACCACTCCCACTTGCGCCGATACAAGAAACCACTTCACCTTCTTCAATCGTTAAATTAATGTTTTTCAATACTTGAAGGTCACCGAAAGATTTACTCAAGTTTTCAATACGAATTACTTCTTTCATCCTAGCTTCTCTCCTTTTTAAAATGATGTACTTTATGTGTCATTGAGTACGGATAGGTGCGTTTTGGTGCATCCATGCGATCCTCAATATAATTTAAGAAATAAGTAGATAAGATTGTGATGGTTAAGTACACAAGTGAAATAACAAAGAGTGGCTCTAAAGTCCGATAGGTTATTTGACCAATAATTTTGGCTTGGTAAAACAGTTCAGCAACCATAATAACATTTAAGACAGATGAATCTTTAGCATTGACCACAAATTCATTCCCAATAGCCGGTATAGCATTTTTAAGGGCTTGGGGCAATACAAAATAGCGCATTCCTTCAGATTCTGTCATCCCAATGGCACGGGCTGCTTCAAGTTGTCCCTTATCAATGGCTTGAATGGAAGCCCGCAAAATTTCTGCCATGTATGAAGAGGTATTGATTGAAATGACCACAATCCCCAAAAACAAGGGTTCAAAGGTATATCCAGCACGTGATAGACCCAGATGAAGAATCATCCCTTGAACAAGCATTGGTGTGCCTCTAAAGTACTGAATATAGACAATGCTGAATATATGTCCTATTTTTTTAAGAGTTTTACTTAAAAGGGAATCATGTTGGGTAATTTTGATTTGACGAATCAATGAAATAAATAAGCCAATGATCAAGCCAAACAGGGTACCACAAAGTGCTAAAAGTAGCGTTATAAAGAGTCCTTTAAAAAATAATGATCCGTATTTTTCAATCACAAACCAAACCCCACCAAAGAAACTATCAGGCATCGTTTGACTTAGAATATAGAGATTAAGGTTGTCTACTAATTGCATCATTCATCATCTCAGTTCTATCAGACTCTGATAAATCAGCCAAAATTTCATTAATGGCTTCTTTAAGTTCGGTACTGCCTTTTTTAAGTCCAATGGAAACACTCATATCTTCTTCTAAACTGAATCCTTGTTCGCCTTCAAAACGAATATAGGTCAGTGTTGGGTTGGTCAGTACAATGGCCTCAGCAACAACGTTTTCAGCGATGAATGCATCAATCGCATTGTTGACCAAATTGGTTGTTAAGATTGGGAAGTTTTCCATCGTTAACATGTGATTTACACCTTCCATTTGGTCAATGAGAATATCATGGGTTGTTCCTGTTTGAGCTGCAACACGGGCGCCTTGGAAGTCTTGGATAGAGTTTGCGTTTGCGAAATCTGAATCCTTACGCACCATGACCACAATTTCAGTATAGTAATAGACATCTGTGAAGTCGACAGCTTGTCTTCTCTCTGCTGTGTCAGTCATACCTGCAATGATTAAATCGATGGTCCCATTTTGTACATCTGTCAAAAGTGCATCAAAAACGGGATTTACATGTAAGACCAATTCACGATCTAGCTTTTCAGCGATTAATTTAGCGATTTGAACGTCATAACCATCACAATACATACCATCTGCAGTTTTGACTGCATCGCTTGTTTCATTGGTTTGAACCCAGTTAAATGGGGGATAGGCACATTCCATACCGACCACTAATTTTGAGTCGTCTTGTACATTCTTGCTACAACCCATGAGTACGATACTGAGGGCCAACACTATAAATAATTTTTTCATCTCGATCTCCTTTTCGTTAAGAAATTAAAAAGAACCCACAGCGCAGGTCCTTAACGTTTTTTTTCACAACCCTTGCGCCTCTTCAAATGTCTTGAAGGAGTGTCACAGGTATTTCCCGTAACCCCACGAACCAAACTTGCCAGTTTGAGCCGTTCGGCGATGGTTGCCTTTTGATAAATGTCAAAGCATGCCTGCTCAATTTATCTACTATTCTACATCGCTACCTCTATTGAGTATTTTGTTCTATGCGTAAATAATAGCACTATTTCAAGTTAAGTCAAGCTGGGTTAAGAAATATCGTCAAAAAGCAGTCAATTTTTTTTGACTATTTGTAAAAAACCTATATAATTATTAGGGATGTGATAGATGTGAATGGCATCGTTTGTATAAATAAACCTAAGGGCATGACCTCTTTTGATGTTATTCGCCAGATTCAAAGAAAACTGGGCGTAAAGGCAGGACATAGTGGTACCCTTGATCCAGAGGCTTCGGGAGTTTTGGTGGTGGCGATTAATAAAGCGACCAAGGCTTTACAGTTTATGGAAATTAAAGATAAGGTCTATGAAGCCACATTAAAACTGGGTACCAAAACGGATACCGGTGATATTTGGGGTAAGATATTAGATACCAAACCACTCACAAGTATCTCAGAAGCAGAAGTTGCATCTGTTTTAAAGTCAATGATTAAAAAACAATCGCAACGTGTTCCAATGGTTTCCGCTAAAAAGGTAGATGGAAAGAAGTTATATGAATACCATCGTCAAAACATTGAAATAGAAACTCAATATACTGATATTGAAATCTTTGATATCGAATTACTGGATTTTAAAGCAGATGAAATCAAATTCAGAGCCCATGTTTCAAATGGTACCTACATTAGAACCTTATGTGAAGATATTGCTGAGAAGCTGGGGACCCTTGGGACCATGTCATCCTTAAAAAGGACACAAGTCGGTAAATTTAAACTTTCAGATTGTATTGATTTTGAAGCGTTAACACTTGAAACACCGTGTATTTCAGTTAAAGATGCAATTATGTTGGATAGAATTACAGATGAAAGTTATGCAACACAGATTATGCATGGTAAAAGAATTAAACTAGAAAACGTCTCTTTTGATATAGTTTTAATGGATGGCGGTTTATATTACGCGGTTTATAAAAGAGAGAAAGATGATATTTTTAGAAGTGTCAGAGGATTATGGTAATGAATAGAAAATATATTAAAGATATTTCCAAGATAAAAACAACCAAAGATAAGTATGTGGCCTGTATTGGTTTTTTTGATGGCCTCCATTATGGCCATCAAGCCTTAATACATAAAACAATTGAACGGGCTAAGGCAACCAATCATAAAAGTTTGTTGATAACCTTTGATCCAGACCCATGGTCTGTACTGAATGATAAAAGTGGTGTTAAACATATCACCCCGCTGAAAAAGAAAACGCAGCTCGTTGAATCAATGGGAATCGATGAAATTGCAATTATGCATTTTGATTCTCAATTTTCAGGACTTTCTCCAGAAGATTTTGTTGAAAAAGTCTTGGTTGCGTATGGTATTGTTGAATTGGTTGTAGGAGCAGATTTCAAATTTGGCTATAGGGGTAGCGGGAATGCACAATTTTTAAAAGAACATTATAGTTCAGTTTTGCAAACACATGAAATTACGCTGCAAAATAAACTTGAAAAAACTGTCAGTTCAACCCGAATCATTCAAACCATATTAAATGGCAATGTGCATAAAACACGTGAACTTTTGGGTCGTGATTATGAAATAAGTGGTTTGGTGGTGCATGGGGCTAAAGTTGGACGTCAGATTGGTTTTCCAACCGCGAATATGGATGTTAAAGATGAATTTGTAATTCCAAAACCAGGTGTCTATGCGGGTTTTGTTAAGGTTAAAGGCGAATACTATAAAAGTATCGTGAATGTGGGTCACAATCCAACGGTTAACACCCGTGATTATTTAATGATTGAGTCCCATATCCTTGATTTCAGTGATGATATATATGGCGAGATGATACACCAAGGCTTTCATGTCAGATTGCGCGATGAACTTAAGTTTGACTCTGTGGAGGCATTGATTGATGCCATGAAACAAGATGAAGTTGAAGCGCGTAAGATATTGGTTGATATTAATCAATAGTATTTCTATTTTATCTAATTTAATGGTATAATTTAACAAGAAGGTGATAAAAATGTCAGATTATGTAGTTATTCAAGAAACGCATGCAGGTTTGGGGCAAATTGCTGTAAATAAATCGGTGATTAATGCGATCGTAAGAAATGTCATTGAGGCTGATGAAAATGTTCATTTAGAAGAAATTCGTGGACTTAAAACAGCACCTACTGTACTCATTAATGATTCAGTAATATCCGTATCAATGAAAGTAAGAATTCAGTATGGAAAAGATGTTAAATCATCTTGTTTGAACTTGAAACATGAACTTGAAAACCAATTAAAATTGATGGTCGATTATGACAATCCTGTGGTTGAGTTCAATGTTGTAGGATTTAAATTTGACTAGAGGCAGCCTGACTGCTTCTTTTAATGTGGAGGCTTTATGATTAGAAGAAGAATGTTTCGTAGTAATGCGGTGTCAATCGTATATAACTTTTTAATGACCAATAAAACAATGGATGCAATCATTGAAGACAATGAGTTTTCAACGACTGTCAGTGATTTTATCACAAAATTGGAATTAGATGATGAACTTTTAGATGCTTGTTATCGTATAGAAGAGCGTATAGATATTTATATTCCTGTTATTAATTCTCGATTGAAGGGCAATTGGCGCTTTGATCGATTGGGTAAAATGGAACAGGCTATACTGTTATTTGCATTGGCGGAACTTGAACAAGGAATTCAAGATAAAACCATAATTTTTAACGAGGCCATTGAGCTAACTAAAATATTTTGTGATGATGATACCTATAAACTTATCAATGGAGTGCTTGATTCTCTATGATGAAAGACACCGTCTTATCCGTTAGTGAATTGGTTAATTACCTAAAAACAGTGGTTGAACAAGAACCATTATTTAAAAATGTCGCGATTGTGGGAGAATTGAGTAATTTTACACCCCATAACTCAGGACATTTTTATTTTTCTCTTAAAGATGAGGGTGCCAGAATTAAGGCTGTAATGTTTAGAACGCATACAAGATCAGTTTTATTTAAACCAGAGAATGGCATGAAAGTGGTCGTTGTGGGTCAACTTTCAGTCTATCAAGCCACGGGAGAAGTTCAATTATATATCGAACGGATGAACCTGGATGGTTTGGGTGATTTATATATTCAGTATGAAAAGTTAAAGAAGGATTTGGAATCTAAGGGTCTCTTTGATGACATTCATAAAAAGAAGATTCCCAAATATCCTTTTAAAATCGGGGTTATTACCGGCGATAAAAGTGCCGCACTTGCAGATATGACCCGTGTTTTAAACGAACGTTGGCCTATTGCGACTCAAATTAACTATATTACGTTGGTTCAAGGGAAGGATGCTGCACCCAAACTTACTTCAGCGATTGAAAAAGCAAATGAAGATCAAGTTGACGTCATTGTTTTAGCAAGAGGGGGCGGATCCATTGAAGATTTATGGGCTTTCAATGAACTGGAAGTAGTCATTGCAGTCTTCAATTCCAAAGTGCCTATTATAACTGGGGTAGGGCATGAAACAGATACAACCTTGGTTGATTTTGTTTCAGACTATAGAAGTGCAACACCCACCGCAGCCATGACACAAGCGACACCCAATATCTTGGATATACACGAAGAAATTCGCAGCTACAAAAATAGCATGTATCGCAGTGTTATCCAGAAAATTAAACACGACAGTCAAACACTTGAACATATTCAATCCAAGAGATTGTTTAAGGAACCAATCTCTATATTGGATAAATATTATATGAACTTAGATATAGCTCAAAATCGTATGACCCATCAATTAAGACGATTTGATGGACTGCGACAGAAAATAATGATTGAGACACAAAAAATGAATCAAACTTTATTACACAATTTTGAAAGAAATGAGTGGGTTTTAAAGGAAACGGCCTTCACTTTAACTAAAAATATGAATCGTATTTTGGTTAAAAATAATCAAGCATTTGATGCGAATCAACAAGCCTTATTGAGGGCTCAGAAAGCGCATCTTACCTTGAAAAAAACGGCATTTAATGATATTCTAAAATCAATGAAACATTTGAATCCTTTTGAAATTATGGCGAAGGGATACGGCGCTTTAATACACGACGAAAAACCTTTAACCACCATTCAGGATGTTTCTAAAAACGATGTAATCGTCATTCGTTTAAGGGATGGCACTTTAGTCACAAAAGTAATTGAAAGGAAAACTAACGATGGATAATAATCAATTTAATTTTGAGGAAGCGATGGCCCGTTTGAATCAAATATCAGAGATATTGGAAAGCGATAATGTACCCATAGACGAGGCCCTAAATTTATTTGAAGAAGGCTTAGACTTATCCAAAAAGTTACAAGATGTTTTGGAAGGGTATGAGGAAAAAGTAAAAACTTTAGTCGCAAAACACCAAAAGGATGATCAGAATGAAAACGTTTGAAGCGTTTCTTGAAAATAAACTTGCGTCATTGCCCACTTCTAAAGTAAAGGATGCAATGACCTATTCACTCTTAGGTGGGGGAAAGCGTGTGCGGGTTGATTTATTGTTGCGTTTGTATCAAGATTTTGGTTTTGAAGTAAACGAAACGGCTTATTCTTTGGCGGCTGCTTTAGAATCGATTCACACATATTCTTTAATTCATGATGATTTACCAGCGCTTGATAACGATGATTTAAGAAGGTTTAAACCGACCAATCATAAGGTGTATGGCGAAGATTTTGCGATCTTGGCAGGAGATGGTCTTTTGACCTTTGCGTTTCAATTGCTTTCTGCTACTGATTTGGATATGCGTTATGTACGTATTTTAAGTCAAAATGCGGGTGCGTCTGGTATGATTTTGGGACAAGAAATTGATATTTTAGATGCCATTGAAACCCTTGAAGATTTAGAACATTGTTATCGATTAAAAACAGGTTGTTTATTCTCGGCTGCCCTTGAAATGGCAACTTTACTGGCTGGACATGAAGATAAACTACCCATTGTTCAAAAAATTGCAGCATCTTTGGGTGTTGCATTTCAAGTTCAAGATGATTTACTGGAAGTAACCAAGGATACTTTAGAGATTGGAAAATCCAACAGTTCTGATGCCGATCGTGATATCAAAACAATTTTATCTTTTATGTCCATTGAAAATGCGAGAATTTATTTAGATGGCACGTTTGAATCAGTATATGCCTTACTGGATACCTTGCCTTTGAAGGGGGATTCTCTCATACAATTGATTCAAACCATGCGTGTGCGTTCATTATAGGAGGTCATAATGGCAGTCCATACATTAATCAATCAATTATCTACGGAAGCATTGGATGCTTTAATCAAAGATATTTCGTCTAAGATCATTAAAGATCCAGAATTGGATCCAAAAGCTGTCTCAAAGAGTTTGGCAGTTTTAAAAGCGCTCATTGTTTTAAATAAAACATTTGACTTTAATACGTTAAATTTGATTATTGATTCTAAAGAAAAAGCGTTTGTTCAAACCTTAATTTCTGATTATTTTGGTGCTTCCTGTCAGCATGTTTATGTGTCAAATCACCCCAGCGATGCTTTGGGTGTTGCATTGGCAATCGCACTTGAAAACGATGCTCAAACCATTGTTTTGGTGGATGATGTTATCTTAAATTATGGTAAAACTTTTGAATCGTTGATTCAAATTGCGCGAACCAATCCCAATCTAGTGGTTATTTTCTTTGATGCAACAGACAACTTAGTGAAGCCCCAAAACTTAAAAGATGCCGTCGTAAAAAATATGCGTCTGAGTCCAGCATATTCAAAAACAAAACTGGATTTAAAGCATGCCTTAAGTAACCCAATTGGGAAGCCTATTTTGTCTACCTTATCAAAAGTGAGGGATGGCCTTAAAGGTGTTATGCTGGAGGAAACAATCTTTTCTCAATTTAATTTTAATTATCATGGCATGATCCAGGGCGAAAATCTTAAGGAATTAACAAAAAGTTTCAACCAAGTTAAGCATATGCACGGTGCGAATTTAGTGCATCTTCAAACAAAGAATAGAACCTTACAAAAACTGAAGCTTCCCAGCTTTAAAACTGAGTCAGATGTCCCTGAAGATTATGTTCACTACAAGGATGTTATGGACCAAATTATATCGGAATATGATGACATTACCCTTGTTTTGGAAGTCAATCATGACCATGATCATTTTAATATTTTTAAAAGCAAGTATCCAGACCATTACTATGTGAGTTCAGGTACTTACCATTCAATGGTTGATTTTATCAAGGGTTTGGTGATGTTGAATAAAAAGATTGTCTTTGTGATCAAATCTTTCCAATTTAAACATATTGCATCCTTGGTGGCTGAGCAATTAACCGCGTCTTCGAATGTGTTATTCATTATAAAGGATGCAGGTCTCAATGATGCCGGCGATTTAATTAAACAAGGTGTCTATGATGTAAGTTTGGCGAGTTTAATGGGACCCAGAATGTTTATGGGTCGCAATTTGAATGAAGCCCAAGTAATTTTAAAATCAATTTTAACGCAAGATTCCTTCCAATTTACAATTCTTAGAATTCCAGATAAAATGGAAAAAAGAACTGAAATTGAGTTGTTCGAGATGGCTCCTTGGGAAGTAATCCATCAACCTACCGATCCCATGGCCTATGTTATTGGATATGGCCCTTCAATCTCAAATGTAAGGCACAAAGTTATTTCAAATGATTTGTCAATTGGTGTTATCAATGCACGCGAGATATTTAATCTTGACACCAAATTATTGAGTGAGATAGCTGCCAAAAATATTCCAGTGTATATTTATGATTTAGAGGATATGCATCATACTTTATATAAGGTAATAAAAATGATGATTCCAAATTTGATGCTCTATAATATCTCGCTTCAAGGCACAGATTTAAGCCTTCGTTCCAGAGATTTAAAGTTACGTTATCGATTGAATACTGACCATTTATTAAATATAATCATTAAGAAATAGGTGATTTCATGCTAGTGAGTTTATATATAAAAAACTTTATTCTTATTGAAGAGATGCGGGTTGATTTATCCGATACATTCAATGCTTTTACAGGTGAGACCGGTGCTGGTAAAAGTCTTTTTGTGGACGCCTTAAACTTTGTTTCAGGTGAAAGAAGTTCTGCCTCAGTGGTTGGACCGAAATCTGATAAAGCCTATGTTGAAGCTGCTTTTATCATTAATCATGAAACATCTTTAAATATTTTAAAAAATCTTGGTTTCGATGGATTGGATGAAATTCAAGTTTTTTCTCGTGAAATGCAGGATAATGGTCGTTCTATTTCTAGAATCAATGGTCGGGTGGTCAATCTTAAGTCCATTAAAGATGTTTTAGAGAGTATTATTGATATTCATTCTCAGCATGAAACGCAGTATTTGATGCATAATGGACACCATATTCATTTGTTAGATAAGTTTATTAATGATAAAAATGCACTTGAATCATATCAGACTGCTTATAAAAAGTATTTGGATAAGCGGGTGGAAATAGAGGATTTTGAAAAGAATCAATACTCTTCAACCGATATCATACTTTTAAAAGAAGCTTTGGAGGAAATCCATCTTTTAAATCCTTCGATTGAGGATTATGAAGAAACAGATATGACACTGAAGGAAATGGAAAATTTCGAGAGTGCAAAATCCAATTTAAATTTGATTGAAGCTGTACTTACCAAGGATGAAGATGTCTTGGGCTCACTTCATGGTTTAATGGATAAATTTCAGGACTGGGATCAATTGAATGAACGTTTTAAAGAAGCGTATTATCTATTAGAGGATGTTTCTTATGAGATATCGAAGAAAAATGATGCGCTCTATTTTAGTGAGTACGAATTTGAGCACTTGAATCAAAGAATGGCCCAATATACGCAGTTAATCCGCCGCTATGGTTCACTGGATCAATTGTTAGTGAAACAAGTTGAAATGCAAAATATTATGAATAATATTGATCATTATGCAGATATTTTAATTGATCTTAAGAATGAGTTGAAACTTATTTATGACGATATGGTTGATAAAGCTGATAAATTGCGTTCATTACGTCAGGAATATGCGATCAATCTTGAACATGCAGTTCAAAGTCAACTCAAGGATTTAATGCTTGAAAATGGGGTATTTAAGGTTCATTTCGATCCAGTTGATTTCAATCAATATGGACAGGACCGTGTTGTTTTTATGGTCAGCATGAATAAGGGGATGGCAGTCTCTGAGTTATCAAAAGTTGCCAGTGGGGGAGAATTATCCCGTTTGATGTTGGGTCTGAAGGTTATATTCTCTAAGATTCAAGGAACAGAGACGTTGATTTTTGATGAAATTGATGCAGGGGTCAGTGGTCGTGTGGCCTTTAAAATTGGTGAGAAAATGAAAGCAATCTCTAAAAATGCGCAAGTCATTAGTATCACCCATTTACCGGCAGTGGCAGCCTGTGCAGACCATCATTACCAAATTTCCAAACATGAAATTGAAGATAAAACAATCACTAAAATCGAATTAATGTCACAAGCTGATCGAATTGACCATCTTGCGATTATGATGACGGGTTCTTTGGATGAAAAGAGTATCGGTGCTGCTCAAGAAACTTTACTAAAGGGGCAATCTCTTAAATGAGTGCGCGTGTCATATTCCATATCGATATCAATGCTTTCTTTGCCAGCGCCCATACAATTGTCGATCCCACACTTAAAAATAAACCGGTAGTCGTGTGTCGCGATGTTTCAGGAAGTGTGATTACCACTGCCTCTTATCCTGCGAGAGAATTTGGAATTCATTCAGCAATGCCTTTAAGTCAAGCAAAAAAGCTATGCGATCATTTGGAAGTGGTTGAATTGGATTTTGATTTATATCAAGAACTATCAGAACGTTTTGTTGAGATTATTAAAGGATATACACCACACGTTCAACAAGCCTCGATTGACGAGGTTTATGCAGATATGACTGAGACTATCAAGATGTACAAAAAACCTCTAGATTTGGCCGTAAACATCCAAAGAAGGGTGTTAGAGACTTTAAAGTTACCGATTAGCATCGGTGTTGCTCCTAATAAGTTTTTAGCAAAAATGGCTTCAGATATGAAAAAGCCTATGGGTATTACTGTTTTGAGAAAAAAAGAGGTAGCGGATAAATTATGGCCTTTGCCCATTCATGAAATGCATGGGATTGGCAAAAAATCAGTGTCTAGATTAAATAATTTGGGCGTATACAAAATAGGGGATTTAAACCAAGTCCCTTTTGACTCCTTGAAGACAGTTTTGGGAAATCGTACACAAAACTTTATTGATAAAGCCAATGGTATTGACCTTTCTGAAATAGAAGTATATTCGCAAGCGAAATCGATTGGCCAATCAAAAACCTTTGTGAATCCAATTTATGATTTGGATGAGTTGAGTGAACGGATTATGGTTGAGGTACTTGAAGTAGAACGACGCAGTCAGTCCCAAAATATGATGGGAAAAACAGTTTCATTTTCATTGAGGCTTGATAGTGGTTTTACAGCCAGTCGTTCCAGCAGTTTGAATACCTATATTAACGATAAAAACAACATTTATGAACGCGTCATGAGTCTATATGGTGAATTTGAAGGAGAAGGTGGCGTTAATTTCATATCTGTGACCCTTTCAAACTTAAAACCTAAAGATGAAATCATTGAGCAATTGAATTTGTTTAACCTTGATAAAACCTTATCAACTCAAGATGTTATATCGGGGTTGAATAAGGAAATTCAGTCTGATCTTTTCATGCCTGCCAGTGCACTATTGAGTAAGGAGTCAAAATGATGAAACAGTTGTTTGAGGACTATCTCTATTATTTAAAATTCGTTGATCCGCACTCCCATAATACCATTGAAAGCTACAGTTATGACTTGAAACAGTACTTTGAGTATTTGGATAAAATAGATATCAAGAAAATTGAAGATGTTGAATATATCATGATTGTGAATTATATTCATCAACTACAAGATCGCTATGAAATAACAACTGTTTCTCGTAAGGTCACGTTGATTAAACAGTTTCATAACTATTGTGTTCAATATGGTAAAACAAAATACAACCCCACGAGTCATATTGAAAACAGAACTAGAGGAAAAAATCTTCCCAAAACCATTTCACTGGATGATGTGAGACAATTGCTTTCCTTTGATTTAAAAGAGGGGAAGGATTATATGGATCGTGCCATCTTACTCATTTTATTTCGTTGTGGTTTACGGGTTTCAGAATGTATTAACTTAGAGTTTGCACAAATATATGATGATGAAAAATGGTTGAGAATTTTGGGTAAAGGGAATAAAGAGCGTTTGGTCCCAATTGCCAAAGATGCGTATGAAAGTTTGCAGTATTATATTAAATTGGTACGTCCTTCATTTGTTAAAAACAGCACCAACAAAATTTTTATTAACGATAAAGGCAATCCAATCACAAGACAATATGTTTACAGAATGATACAATTAAAAAAGGAAGAAACGGGGTTGGATGTTCCCGTATCGCCCCATACATTGAGACATGTTTTCGCAACCACACTCTTGGATAAAGAAGTTGATTTGAGACTGATACAAGAAATTTTAGGACATGCTGATATCAGTACAACCCAGATTTATACACATGTAAATAAAGATAAAATGAAAGCACAATATAATCAATATATTGTAGATCCCTTTAAAAAAGGGGAAGAGGAGGAATAAATATGAAATTTAAACGTGTTATTAATATAGTAATGGATTCTGTTGGAATCGGTGCAGCCCATGATGCTGATAAATATGGCGATGTTGGTAGTGATACTTTTGGTCACATTGCAGAACATGTCGGGGGACTTTCAATGCCAAATATGGCATCCTTGGGTTTGGGTAATCTTCACAAAATTATAGGTGTAGATCCCGTAGATGCTCCCAAAGCCTACTACCAAAGGCTTCAAGAAGCTTCCTTGGGTAAAGATACCATGACAGGACATTGGGAAATGATGGGTTTGTATATTGATGCACCATTCATCACATTTACCGAAACTGGTTTTCCAGATGATTTACTAGCGGCTTTAGAAGCAGAAACTGGCTATGGCATCATTGGAAACAAAGCAGCAAGTGGTACTGAAATCATCGATGAACTGGGCGAAGAACATATGGCGACTAAAAAAATGATTGTTTATACTTCAGCTGATTCTGTTTTACAAATTGCTGCCCATGAGGATGTCTTTGGATTGGATGAATTATATAGAGTTTGTGAAATTGCTCGCAAGTTGACCATGAGACCTGAATGGAAAGTTGGACGTGTGATTGCCAGACCGTTTGTTGGTGAAGGTCTTGGGAGTTTTAAACGTACATCAAATCGTCATGACTATGCCTTGAAACCGTTTGGTAAAACGACTTTGGATGCACTGAAGGAAAACAATTATGATGTCATTTCAGTAGGTAAAATTGTAGATATTTTTGATGGTGAAGGTATTACTGAAGCACACCGTACCAAATCAAATGAAGATGGCATGAACCAAACCATTGAAATAGTTAAGAACAACGACTTTGAAGGCTTCCTATTTGTAAATCTAGTTGATTTTGATGCACTCTGGGGTCATAGACGCAATCCTGAAGGCTATGCAAAAGAGCTTGAACTCTTTGATAGACAATTGGGTGAATTGCTACCGTTGATTAAGGCAGATGATTTGTTAATCATTACTGCAGACCACGGAAATGATCCAACCCATACAGGAACAGATCATACACGTGAAGAAGTACCGGTCATTTATTATTCACCAAAGTTTGAAGGAAATGGTATGTTGGATAAAGGAAATACATTTGCTGATATTGCAGCTACCATCGCAGAAAACTTTAATGTAGAAGCACCAGAACATGGTACATCCAATCTTAATAAACTAAAATAAGGCCTAAACAGCCTTTTTCTTTATCCAATATTTTACATAAGATACATTATGCGAAGTTCTGTATAAAGTATTAATGGGACTCTAAAGGTCTCCCGTCGTTATATAATCGGTAGTTATATTGCCTACCGTTGACTTTAAAACTTATATCATAATAATGTGGCCGTCTGTCTACAATAGATTTGTAATTGACTGAGACTTTAAAATCTTCTACTTTGTAGCCATTCTCAATAAATTTTGCAAGATCAGATTCAATCTTGGTATATTCATATTTATTTGCAGTTCCATACTGTGCTGTAATATTATAAGCATTTGAAACACCATCGAATCTATCTGCTATGAGATGTCCACGATCATCAGTACCACCTGTAATAAATCCAGCCGCTTTTTTGGCTGTTTCATTTTTATTTGAAGGATAAATACTACTACAGAGTCGTCCTTCTCTTTCGCCTTTAGTATAGAGTGTTTCAGCTTCAACCTCAACCACCCTTCCCTGGGCGTCAGTATAGGCATAATAGGGATACATTTCATCTTTGGATATATTCGACTTAACATTGGGTAAAGGCGTCGTAGAAACATCACAGGGCGCCAATGTCACCTCTCTGTAGGTTGTGGGTGTTGGCTTTTTAGTTTCTTCATCAATTTTTTGGTAATTATTTGAGATATACATAATCCCCAGTATTAAGAGGACTACTAATATAAGGATGGTAAAAAGAGAAAAATAAAATATTCGATTGTTTTTTTCATTTGTTTCATGCATCTCATATCACCAATTTTGATGATATCACAAAAACCATGAATTAGTCAAAGTTAATCTCCCTATATAAAAGATAATTTTGATCAAATAAAAATGTGTTCAAAATTGATCTATTCCACAACAACAATCGGGTATCATGAATCGTATATTTAGATATGAATCTTTTTCTAGTTGGCATTTTTAAAACAGTAACACCGCCACACTTTTGAGTACTTAAACCAAAAGAATTTGTGACAGAATAGCAGGTAGTATAGTTCCCTGGAACTTGCATATTTACTGTACTCGATATCACTTTAATTTTATGGGTGAGATTACCATCCTGGTAATCTGTTGCATTGGCGTATTTGAGTGGTATATAGTCTTCAAATTGATACAAAGTTACCGCATCTACAACCAACGTAGGCGCATATTTATCCAGTCTGGTATACAAAATCGTTGGATTTCCAAGATAATTGACGTGGGTACTGGGCACATATATAAACCTTTTAGAACTGGTAGATTCAATCAATCTTTGTCGATTATTAACACAACCGGCCGTTGTTACTTGAACTTTAAAATAAGAAATCAACCCATTATATAAAGCAATATCATGAACATCCCTAAAAATCGCATTTTCTTTTAGAAATGTCATATTACCAAAAGATGTTGAACACGAATTTCCCATATAGAGTGGCTCTGTCAGCGGACTGGGGCCAGTTCTAGAGATTAAGGTTGAAGCAAATATTGAGAAACGAAGATGTTTATAGTCACTAAAGATAGAATAGGTCATATCCCCTTGTTTCATAACCTT
>CANRNG010000016.1 GCA_947631935.1 uncultured Erysipelothrix sp. | reverse complement strand
ATGTACAAAATAACAGCGAAATTTTTAAATCTATTTCTTATCGATACAAATTCCTCGTAGGCGCTCGGGACCCCTAATAGTACTATTCGTATGCAATAGTACCCATGAGTTTATAACTTCTCTTTAAGTGTACTATTAAGTGGGGAATTTAGCAATTCTCCTATACTAAATTGTAATAAAAGTGATGCAGTGATGTCAAAATGATGTCAAAATCATTAAAAACAGGTGAAAATCACCAATTTTGACAAATATTTAGGAATAGTTGAAATACCTTCATATATAAGAGTAGGAGGTAATTTTATGTACAGTAACAAATTTGAATTCCCAAATGATTCACCGAAAGAAGAACTTGTTAATCGACTGATCAAAGGTGGGTTAACCCAAGAAGAAGCAGAGTTTTTGCTAACTTGTTATTTTATTGAAAGAATTGAGAAGCACTTAATTAATGCTTCTCAGTATTCCAGTTTAAATTAGTTCTTGCTACTACTTAATCGTATCAATTAGTAAGGGATTATCTACGGGAGTTATTGAAGGTGATTTATTACCAGCTAACTGATCAAGGAAATCTGCTAAGTAATACTGTTTATTTGGATACATATGTGAGTAAGTTTTTAAAGTCGTTTCTATCTTTTCATGACCTAATCTTTCTTGAACGATATTTGGTTGTACACCTTGTTCAATTAGAAGAGACGCATGTGAATGTCTTAAATCATGGATACGTATCTTTTTAACCTTGGCTTTCTTCGCGTACTTTGTAAGTTGTTTAGCAAGTCTAACTTTATTGGTTAAGAAAACTTGTTCATCCATATCCATGAAGTACAATTTTTCAACATGGTTTCGAATCAGCTCAGTTAGAAATGCAGGGATTGTCACAATACGTTCCGACTTTGTGGTTTTAGTTTTGCTAAAAATATACTGTCCACCCACATATTGGGCCGATTCTCGTATTTCGATATGTCCCTTTTCAAAATTTATGTTTTTTAATCGAATTGCAATCAATTCGCCAATTCGAATTCCAGTGTAGAATAAAACTGTGAAGTGGATGTAGTCTACTTCTTCGTCAACAACTTGAATAAACTGATCAAACTCATCTTTTGTCCAAAAATCAATACTGTTCGAATTTTTGTTGCCGATTGCTGTCGTTTTCTTCATTGGGTTTTTTCCTAAGTCATAGTACTTCTCTGCATGGTTGAATACTGCCACAAGTTGATTGTTAATTGTCCTAGAATATGTATCTTTGAAGTTCTTACCTAGAATCTCGTTTTGCCACCTAATAATTTCTGGAGTTGTAATTTTGGAGAATATTTTATCTCTAAAGTAGGGTAAGATGTGTCTTGAAACAATTGTTTCTTTTGTTTGCAAAGTGTTTGCTCTAATTAGATTTGAAATGTCGCTTAGATAGACCTTATAGAACTCTTCAAAGGTCATTTCCATTTCTTTTGCTTCTACGTGTGAAATACTTGAAAGAAAATCATCTTTCCAGTCTTTAGCTTCTCTCTTAGTTGTAAAGCCTCTTTTTGCACGACGCTTGATGATTCCATCTAGGTCTTTATATCGTAAAGTAACAACCCAATTACCAGTTTTCTTATCTTTGTAAATTGACATAATTATGAATTCCTTCCTGATGAGGTAAATAGTATTTTTCACAGAAATACTTTCTTGATGTTTTTCCGTGAATTGTTCTGAATCCTTTCTCAGCCAAAGACTCATTCAATTCATTAATAATCCTGTAAGCAGAAGACTTACTAACTCCAAGAAGAGCCATAATTTCCTTTGCACTTATTACCATTTTTAGACCTCCTTCTATAAAAAAATCAATCGTTAACATTCAATTGGTTTTTAAATCGATATCTTTCAAAATATCTGATAATGGTAAATCTAATCCTCGAGCGATTCTTGCAATCATATAAATTGATGCGTTTTTCCTCCCTGATTCGATATCGTATATGAGCTGTAAATGCATCTTTGATTTTGAAGCAAGCGTTTCTCTGGATATGCCTAGATCATGTCGAATCTTCGCAATCTGCAATCCCAACTCCTGTGTCAATTGTTTCTGTTCGTTAGTGGCTTTTAATTTATAATTCATGAATTAACCTCCTGTTACTATACCTTTTGTAACACAGACACTACCACAAGAATTTGAACATATCTAGCAATAATTATTTAAAAACACAATCCAGTGGTAGAACAAAAACTGCTCTACCACTCTATCTATTTTTAATAATATAAATTTAATAAATTTGATTTTAGTCCTATCTGTAGAGTAATCACTTCTACAGCATTATCAAACGTGATTTGAATTATCACTTCACTGGAATCTAACCATCGCCATCCAAGGTGACACCTATCTAGCCTGCGACGGTTTTATCACGCTCGGACGTCCATAGGTGGAGTATCATTATCACTACTAAAGTCTTGGCAAAATAGATTTTCAACTCTACTTTCTAATCCAGTTTTATCGCTCTCATGTCACAATATATGGTTTGGTCGTGGCGTACTGAGTATTGTTGCTCGTTTAGTAGATAAAGTTTTCGATAATGGTTATTCTGTTTTCAAAGAACAACGAGAGATAAAAGGACACCCCTCTATATAGATAAGGAATCTCAGAGGGGTGTTACAAGCAAAACTACTAAAAATCTAGAGTTTTTCGAAGTTTTTCAATTATTACTCGGTGTTTTAAGCTAATTGCTTGTGGCGTGAGTCCAACTCTTTTGCCATAATCAGTGTGGGTGTTACCTTCAAAATAGAACGAATACAATAAATCTTGTTCATCTTGAGGAAGTTTCTTAACTTCATTTAGCATGATTTCAATTAATTCATTTTTGATGGCCTCATTTGCCGTAGGATTCAAGTCTTCTAGAAGACTGTATTCCAAACTGTTGTTTTCATACTCATCAAAAAGATGATCCAAGTAAATCCATGTTTCTCGTATCTTTTTGGATAAATACCTTTCTTTTTCAATACTTTGCCAATAAGTACGATAAACTTTTTCACTTACTTCAACAGGCTCATTCTTTACATAGATTACAAACGTTTTCCGTTTCATTTGATTTCCTCCTTATCTGTAATCACTTCATTGATTAAAAATAGATAGGAGGGGACCGAATTGTTAAAACTAAAAAAACCCCCGTTTCAGAAGGCTCACTAAAATAAGAAAATCTTACTTATAGTTTTTGAGCTTTACTAACGAAGGCTTCAATACATACTTCGAATATTAGTATGTATATTTATTCCACTAGATATTTAAGCTATTCTGTTAATTCATAAGTCATTGTGACGTATACCATACGACACCAAGCAAATCTAATGGACCCATATATTTAAAAAGATTCAAAATTTGTTAGGTTGGTATAATATTTTAGTAACTTATTTAAATTGTACAATAGATTTGTAGAACATTCTTTGAACAAAGGAAGATAAATGCTCTATCTAATAATTGAATAGAGGTTACTGGTTTTACCACCGTCCTTTCTAAATCGATGCATTCGAATAATAAATCCCTCTTTTTCTAATTCATTTAACACACGATTGACCGTTCTAACCGATATATTGACACTCGATGCAATGGTCTTTGTTGAATGGAAACATTGGTTCTTTCTGGCTCCATGGCGCTCAAGATACAGATAGACCAATACTGAGTTTGGATTTAGTTTCACATTAAAAATATCTAAACGATTACTCAACTTTCAACCTTCCTTTCCGTTCTTTAAGTACCAATTGATCAGATGAGGTAACAGCTTTAAGAATCTCTCGTTTATTAACATACTCAACTTTTCGTTCTTGTTTTTCTTCAATGTAGTATGGTTCTTCAAATGTGATTCCCCATTGAGTAAATAACGCAAGTTTAGACTTCATTGGATGAGCTCCCGTTTTCATAACGATAAAATTGCCTTTTTTCATTGACTTCAATTCATCTGAAGTCATGAGGGGTCTTTCTATCATTTGTAAGCTCTGCGAAGCGTCTCCGTTACTTTTACTGACTGTTCCACTCAATATAGTCTGACTACCAAGATTTTTAGATAACACTTCAGCAGTTTCTGAGTTTGGAGCAAATCCTCCAAAGACGGATAGCTGACAGTTGTCGACAATAATTTCTGCACCAGTTCTATCATAGTTTTTTTCAAGTTGTGCTAAGGACTGTATAATGGCAACAATTGAGAGTTTTCTAGAACGAGAGGCACTAAACATCATTTCTATCGATTCTATTTTAGGGATGGTACCAATTTCATCCAAATAGAACATGACTCTGTTTTTGAGTGATCCACCCATTTTATCAGCTACGGTTAATATTTCTCGGTAAAGTTGTTGAATAATTAAAGAAACAATAAAGTGCTTTGTATTGTCTTCTTCGGGTAAAACTAGAAAGATAGCTGATTTGTTATTACAAAAGGTTTCTGCATCAATGTCTGTATCAAAACATAAGACTTGTTCAAGTTCAGAGTCTATGAATGCATTCAGCCGAGCTAAGGCTGTTGATAAAATGGACTGCATCGCTTGACCTGAAGTATTTAAAGAAGCTCCTGCAAACCAACGAGCTTTATGGTTTTCGGGTAGTAGATCAATAAGTAGTTTAAATTCATTTGATTTATTAGCAGTTGGTGCCATCAAATCCTGAATAAGCTTAAAGACTGAAACGATATGCCGTTTGTGCGGTTCGCCATATTCAGCAATCAATAAGATTGTTGCAGTGAGTAAACCTTCAGCAGAGTCATAGAAAAATTGATTCTGACCAAAGTTCATATCTGTTCCACTTGAATAGATAATTGTTTTTGAGATAATCTTTGCATATTTTTCAGCTTTCGCTTTTGAGGAAACGTTATCTTTGTTTGCAAGATAGATGTCCATGTAGCGATTGACTAGATGAAGCATATTAAAATGGTGACTTTGAAGAGGGTTTCGTAAATCAATGACAGATACTTTATACCCATAGTACTTTTCAGCAATAGTTGCATAGTTTCTAAACAAGTCTCCTTTGGTATCTGTACAAAGAAATGACATACCGCTAGCACATGCAAACTCTAGATTTGGATATAAGAAAAAGGCGGTTTTTCCAACGCCTGCTGAGCCAATCATGAGTGTATGTACGTCGCTATTATCTACGAGTGCATATACTTTTCCTCGTTTCCTTTTATAACCCACAATAATCCCTTGTGAAGGCAGTGTGAGGCTTTTGTTGCGCCATAACTTGGGATTGAAGGGAATGGCTTCATACGTCTTTTTAATCTCTTGGTTCGTCGAAAAACGGGCTGTTCCATGCTGTCCTTGACCCACGCTTTTATTTTTTATGTTATCTAGATTGTAGTTTCGACTTGATAGTACAGCAATGAGTATTAATCCTAAACCAAGTAAGGCAAGGATCCAAATCGCTTCTTGATCCATAATTATTCTATCTCTAAATCAAAGTCATCGTATAGATCGTGCTCATCAAGCGACTCATTAACATCAACAGGTTCAATATATTCTGTAATGATTTGAAGAGCTTCCTCATAACTTGATGAGGTGAAAACTCTTTTCGACATTTCTTGAGCTTCATTGACAAGTCCATTTGTTTTGAGTGTTTTGGATGCAATAGCAACAAGATTGAAAATGTTTCCATCGGCTCCAATGATAGGTGATTTTGGTTTATGACTTTTATTCATTATATTATCCTCTTTTCTTTTAAATCTAAAAATACATGAGTGTAAATGCATCTTTTTGTAAGGCTCATGTATCGTTGTATTAATTCTTCTTTTTCATCCTTGGTAAGATAAATTTTCGAATATAAAATTGTTTTAATTCTTTCCAAATCTTTCGTTAAACCTGATAATTTTGGATCAGTTTCACAATATTCAATAAAGATTTCCTCATCCTCTTTGAGGTGGTTTATCATCTCTTCAATCGTAAACTTTTTCTCAAAATGTCGATATTGCTGTCGAGCAAGCATTAAGGCAGTAAGGCCACTGGTAATGAGGGCATTACGATATTTTGTGACTTGTCTAGAATTTGAAAAATCAACACCATAATACACAATCGAAAGTTGATTGATGAGTTCTTTAAATGTCTTATCTTTTTCACTTTTTGATAATTTCACCAAATCAATGTAGGTGTCATTAAGTTGGTCATAAAAGGGCTTTGTAATCCCGATTGTTACATCCTGGTCGTAAGTATGTTTCAAGTCCTCGTTGTAATCTTTGAAGCGAGAGATGTTCGTTTTTATGGTTGGAATTCCTTGGTTTGAAAATTCTTCCTTTATTCTAACCATCATTTCCAACCCTTTAACGTCATTATCGAGTCCTAGAACAAGCGTATTAATCTGTGGATGATCATTCATAAAACACTCTATTGAGGAAGTTGAGAGTCCACACAAAGCTAAGTATGAATGTTCTTGCCAATTATTCGGGTTCAGAGTTATGTATGAAAGCAAATCAATGGGAGATTCAAAGACATAGAGCAAGGTAGACTTTCCAACCCAATGAAATGAGTAAGCACTATTTGATCCTAGAACATTAGCCTTGAGTGAACCTGCAGATGTATGAGTGCTTTGATAATGAATGTGCCTAATATTTCCATTGTTATCAAAGCCTACAAAGTTGCAGTTATTGTATTTACTATCTTCATAGATTAATTTGTTTAGTACGAAAATGTCATAAATATCTTCATCAATAAATCTAAACTTTGTTAAATAGGTTTTAACATCATTCATGTTTGTGGATTTATTAGGAGGCACTAACGTTTCAGTAGTTTTGTTGATTTCTAGAGCTACATCCTTAATATCAAATTTACTGTAAATAAAATCAATAGCGTCTTTCTTAGTAAACCCAAAGAATGTGATTAAAAAATCAACGGGTAAACCACCTCGTTTCATAGAATGTTGATACCATAAGTTATCAGTTATTGAGATTGAGTCATGGACTGGCCATCGAATGCTTTTACCAACTTTCTTGATGGGTTCATTTAATCTAATGAGCAAGTCCTTAATTGAAATTGAATTAGCTTGATAAAGCTTGTTTTTTGAAATCATGTATCCTCCTAGTTTTTGTGTGAATCATCTTTGTGCTGACCCAGAGCTATTTTTTGTTTTCTGATTTTTAGCAGTATTTTTTGATCGGTTGAATAATTCTGTGCTTTATTCATCATGGACGTTTCAAAGAGTTTGCTGATCTGAAAGAGTAATCGAATACTATGTGTCGGTAGTGATGATCGCTGGTTTAAGTTTGTATGATCTTTTGATACTTTTGACTCAGCCATTGGCATAAGGTTTATTCTAGATTCTTTTACAAATTCGCCTGTTGGAATTACAATAGGATTTTGATTAACAACTTCTAAATCAACTATATTTATTTCAGATTGTGTAATGGAATCGAATTCAACATGAACTTCGTTTTTAGTGTGCAAAGTCGTAATTGATTCAGCTTCTTTGATGATGATATTCTTTATAGGATTAAAATCGTTAATATCTGAAAGATGTCTGATTTGTTCCTTTTTGTTGGTATAGGTACTCAATACTTCATTGCGTTGTTCATACCATAAATCAAACAATTTTTGAACAGATTCGGTTTTTGACAATTCATCAACGATCTCATCAACCAACGCTTTTAGTGGTTTAGGAAGGTATCCATAGGTATGCTTACCCGGAAGAAACCGCAATTGATGATTTAAGTTGATGAGTAAAGCATTGATTTTGGAATCATCTTGAATGGATGTATTAATCGATTTGATTCTCTCCTGAACGACTTCTTTACTTATAAGTTTTAACTGATCACGATATTGTGTTTGTTTCTTGTAAGTGTGAAGCAAATCATCTTTAAAGATTTCTCGAGCAAACGAAGATCGAATCTTAGTCATGGATTGTTTACTCAAGTATCCTTGTTTTTCGTCTTTTGACAGCATCACAATGTGAACATGGGGGTGATGTGCTTCATCATGAAATGCTCCATACCACTGGAAGTTATTAGAATCTATTTTCAAGTTCGAACTTAGTTCCTGTTGTTTGCTTCTGATCAGAGTTTTCCAAAGTTCTAAATTGTCAAAGCCAAGTCTATAGGCGTCCTCTCTTTTCAATGAAATAATCGCAGTCCAGATAATTCCTTTATGTTGTTTTATAGTATCCTTAACTTGTTGCAAAACGAGAGGTCCATCATGGGATGAAAAAAGACCATGAGTTCCTTCTTTAACAACTCTTGGTCTTTCGGCAATATATTGAACATATTCATCTCTACTCGATGATTCTTGCATAATCTTTTCTTCATAGTGGGTAATCAGTTCAGTGGCAGTAGCAATTGATTGCTTTTTGTTGAATGCTTCGAGGAGTTCATTAGCTTCAAGTTCAGGATATTTTTTAATTAGTTTTTTAATAAGAGTTCTTTGTTTTAGAGTGGGGGGATTGTTACCAACTTTATCAAGATTTTTGATAACACCCTCTCTTTTAGCAATGTATTCAACGAAGTTTTCTCTGTTTTTTTTGCTAGATTTCATGTATCCGAACTTAACAATTAATTTAGCCATCCAAGTTATCCTCACTTTGGTATCGGATAATTTCTTTTAAATTCAAAGTACCTATACTCGATTTTATATCAGCAATACATTTTCCTCTGAGTTTATCTAAAGTAATATCATCAATTTCAAACTGTGCACCAATAATATTCATCATCATGCTCATCTCTACAGACAATTTGAATAACAGTTTTGCTAGTCTGTCTTCAGTTACCTGAATTGAGGATTTGATTGTAGATTCTAATACGGTATTGAGGAATGAAGTGTTATTACTTGTATTAAGATAACCAACATAGAATTTAACTGACTCTTCTATGAAATCATTACGTGATTTAACATTAGCCTTTTTTATGTTGTCATCACACAATTGTATAATTTTTGGGTACATCATTGTGCCGGTTTTAATTCTTGAATTTATCATTTTTTTGTTTATCTCCTTCCAAAATTTATAAGAATAGGTTACAATGTATTCGTCGATAAGAGAGAATATTGCGTAGAATATGATTAATTTTGTATACGTATGTTATAGTGGTCATAAGAGTTGGAGGATGTATTTATGAGTAAAACATATATAAGTTTATTTAGTAGTGCGGGTGTTGGGTGCTATGGATTTAAAGAAGATGGTTATGAATGCATCGCTACAAATGAGTTAATTGAGCGAAGACTCAATATTCAGAAAATTAACGAAAAATGCAAATATAGCACAGGATATATACAAGGTGACATTACAGATCATGAAGTAAAAAACAAGCTTTATGAAGAAGTGAAGTTTTGGAAAAAAAATGAGGGGATTAAGGATGTAAGTGTCGTGATTGCGACACCTCCCTGTCAGGGAATGTCTGTTGCAAATCATAAAAAGAAAGGCAACGAAATTAAACGCAACTCATTGGTGGTTGAATCCTTAAACATTATAAGAGAAATCAAACCGAAATTTTTTGTTTTAGAAAATGTTTCGGCGTTTTTAAAAACAATATGTACAGATAACGATAATATTGAAAAAACAATTGAGTCAGCAATTGATGCCAATTTATCAGAAAGTTATGTTATACATAGTGAAGTATTAAATTTCAAGAATTATGGTTCTAACTCAAGTAGAACTAGAACTCTTGTTATTGGGGTGAGAAATGATTTGGCTGATACTGTAATTCCGATTGAACTGTTTCCTGATTTTCAAGAAGAATCGACATTACGGGACATTATCGGACATTTGCCTAATCTAAATAGTTTTCATGAGTTTAGTGAAGACGATTTTTATCATAGTTTTAGAAAGTATACACCCCATATGAGAAAATGGATTACAGATTTAGAGGAGGGACAGTCTGCGTTTGATAATGAAGATCCTTTAAAGCGTCCTCACCAAATAAAGAATGGAATAATAGTGCCAAATAAAAACAAAAATGGCGATAAATATACAAGGCAATGTTGGGAGTCTGTCGCTCCATGTGTGCACACAAGAAATGATCAACTTGCTAGCCAAAATACAATACATCCCACAGATGATAGAGTATTTAGTATAAGAGAATTAATGTTAATGATGACTATCCCTAATAGTTTTAAATGGTATGACAAAGAATTACATGAATTAAATAAATTGCCAAAAGAAAGTAAAATAGATTTATTAAAAAAGAACGAAATAAATATTAGACAATCAATAGGTGAGGCAGTACCGACAGCAGTAATTCATTCTATTGCAAAAAAGATTTCGTTGTATCTAGATAATACTCATCTTAAAAATTCTGATATTTCAAAAATTGTAAAAGAAGACAAATTAGAATCATTTTCTAATTTGTCTGATTACCTAAAAAAAAACAAGCAGGGTATCTATTTAACTAGTTTAAGCCATTTAATAGAATATTCTAATGCTAGACGAACTCAAAACTCTGCTTTCTATACAGATAAAAAAATTCTTCATGAAATATATAAGAATTTACCAGATTTTCATCCAACTAAGAAAGAAATACGAATTCTTGAACCCTCAGTTGGTGCGGGAAATTTTCTTCCCATTATTTTTAAGAAATACGAACATTTAGATCGGGTCTATTTAGATTTAGTTGATATTGATGAAAAATCAATTGAATCATTAAAAATAATCATCGATAAGTATAATCCCCCGAAAAATTTTGTTATTAGATATTACTTAACAGATTTTTTAGAGTTTAATACAAATCAAAGTTATAACTTAGTTATAGGTAATCCACCGTTCTCGAAAGTGAATTCATCATATTTAAGTAAATTCAATTTTGATTTTAATAATTATAATGAAAAATCTAGAAATATAGCATCTTTTTTTATTGAAAAAGCTATGGAAATTTCTGAATACACAGTTATGATAATGCCAAAGAATATTTTGAATTCTACGGAGTTTTCCAAAACTAGAGACTTGTTAAATTCAAAAGGTTCTATCGACTTAATAATTGATTTTGGAGAGCATGGATTTAAAGGAGTTTTAATTGAAACAATATGTCTGTTTGTCGACACTATCAAAAGCACTACAACGACTCGGATTATTTCAATTCCCCTTAATATTGAAATGGAACAAAAAAAGAAATATATATTTTCTGATGAACTACCATATTGGGTAATTTTTCGTGATGATGGGTTTGATTCTGTATATGAAAAAATGGAATTAGGTATATTCACTGTTTTTAGAGATCGACAAATTACTAATAGAATTCTTAAGAAGTCTGGTGACTTTAGAGTGTTAAAGTCTAGAAATATAAACGACACAGGAACAGAAATTACAGATATAAAAGATTATGATGCCTATGTGAATGAAGACGATGTTAAAAATTTCACGGTGTACAAATATTTAGAGTGTGATAATATATATATGACTCCTAATATGACATATAATTCAAGAATAATGAAAAAACCCAAGAATGTATTGGTAAATGGGTCAATCGCGCTATTAAAATTAAACAGGGAAAATATTGAATTTACGGAAGAGGATGCATTATATATTTCTAGTTCTGAGTTTAGAAAATTTCTTAGGGTTGCTCGTAATTACCAAACTAGGACATTGAATGTTGATAATAATTCGGTGCATTTCTTCGGAAAACAGAGGTAATTAACATGTTGATAATTGAACAAAAAATTGATGAATTCTTATCAAAAAGTAATTATGATATAAGAATTTCTGGTAATGGTCGGTGGATTGATCAAAAATGCACTCCCGATATTCTTAGTATTGTTTGTGATTGTGTTCTTAATTATACTAAAGATGAAGATTCTCATGATGTTCTTATGGAGTTTTCTTCGTCAGATATTTGGAACAGTAAATTTACAAAAGATACTGTACTAGATGTTTTTAGAAAACCAAAGCTAGATAATCCAAGTGTTCAAAATGAATACGATAAGTTTTTTTCTCAACCGTTGGAATTATTGGCTTACGCTAATCTTTTAACAAAATGTAAAAGAGGACGTAGTAATATCTATAAAATTAACGATTTGGAAATATTAAAATATATATCTATACGCGAAAGAAATGCCCTCACTTTTTTAATCAAATACATTACTAAGGTTTTAACCGATTCCGATTTGATTAATGTTTTTGAAACTTTTTTTACCCGACAAGATAGTATCCACTACAACCTAGTTAAAGATACGTTTTACGAATTTACTAGAAAATACACAAAAATCAACGGACGAACAGAAAGCAACAGAATTTTCACAAAAGTTATTAATCCCCTAGCATATAGTAGAAGAGCACGCGGGACCTCAAGAGGAAGATTGTCAAAATATAAAATTACTCTTGATGTTCTAATGTATAATCAAGAAAACTTTAGGGATATTAATGCAAGCAAACCAAAGGATGTTTCTAGACAAGAATTCAATAAAACAAGAAAGTTATCACCATATTCTGAGTATTTAATAAGTAGAGCAAAGAGAAACGTTAAAGAATATAACGATTTATACAATTTAGGTAAGAGTGAGATTCGAGACGGGATTCACGACAACGATTTAGCTACTCATCACCACCACATTTTTATGAGAAATGAGTTCCCTGAAATCGCCCACTATGAAGAAAATATTATTGCTCTAACTCCAACTCAACATCTTAATTATGCCCACCCAAATGGAAACACACAGACAATTGTAATTGAGTATCAGCATGTGTGCTTATTATCAAAAGCAGGCATTATTAAAAGGTCTATTGATAATAATTCATCGGTTTATAATTTTGAAAATTTTAAATTTGTGCTTGAAACAGGCCACGACGATCCAAGTTACAGTGATGTTGTCGACAATGATTTCAATATGTTAATACAAAAAATTAATATTTATTACACAAATATAGGAGGATAATATGGCAAGATTAATCTATGGAAAACGAGGAAAGAATGGACCATTTACTTTTGATTCATTATACGATTTTTACTTCTTTTTGGGCATCTTAACTGGACAAAAACACACTAAAATAGCATGGGAGAAGAATGATGAACAGGGAGCATGGGGAAGTGAAGGAAGAGTCCAAATTTATTCTGATCTTGATTTTTTTCCTCAGGGTGTAATTAAACGAGCTACAGCAGGTGTTGGAAATATTAAACATAGGGTAAATAGTAATGATTTCGTTATAGATTTACTAGAAAACCACTCTTTTTGTGAGATACAGTCCTACGGTAGGTCAACTAGTGAGATTGTTCCAACTTCTAAGTTGGACGTACAATATACAGTACCAGAAGAATATCTAGAGATATTTAATGAGGGTTTAAGCCAATAAAATACCTGGTTTTAATTTTAGAATGGCAAAATAGTTGATGTTAATTATTTTTAAGTTAGCCGAGCGTTGCTCGGCGATGTTAAGAGGTGCGGAGCACTACCGCTCCTTTAACCTGCTTCAATTTATTCCAACCTCGAAAAGTACCAGATTTGAGCTAAAACTGAGCTAAATCGGAGTAAAATCGCAAACCGTCACAGAGGCTCACACGTGGCCAAACCGAGCGCAGATGCTATCTACGCTCGACCTTGACCCAAACAATCGCACACGCTCGGAGCAAACCCCCACAAATCGCGAGTTACCTACCTTTTTTATCTGCAAACTTAGGGATCTCAGGAGATTCCTTTTTTGTTGCTCTAGATATCTTGATATTTTGCCTTGATTCTAGGTAAAATCTGACGGCTTCAGGTACTACCGCTTTATAGTAACCCTCAATTGCCTCTTTTAGGACGTTATTTAGGTCACTATCGGACTCCTTGCTGTACAGATTAATTGCACTCAATTTTTCTTCTTCGATCTCAATTATGATTTTAGTTTTTTTCATTTTTTCCTCACTTTCTAAAATCCTATAATGGTATATCCCATGTTCTTTTGAACTTCGGATTGATCAATCATTTCAATTTCATTAAATTGCTGGGTGTATTTGTTAATGTCATTTTGGGACAACGATGTAAAATGTTCTGAGTTAATATCACTACCAACAATGATAAATCGACCAGCAAGAACATCATTGCCTAGTCTTCGGTTTGCTGGTAAGTTTAATAATTTACCTTCTTCGTTACATATGATTTCTGCTGTGTCGCTGAGATAGACAACTTCTATGTGACCTCCGACCATTTGATTAAGTGCATCAAGATCATTATCAATAATTGCGACATAAGGTTTACCATTTGGTTCAACGACTAACACTTTTAGTTTTAAGTGTTTGTCAGAGAATTCACTTTTTTCAATTTTTGCTGTTTCAATTAAACTATGAACATCATTGATGTAACCCTGATAGCGTGCGTAGTTATAACCTTCTGAATCAACAACGATTCCTTCTGAGAAATCATCTGAATAATACAAAATGCAGTGCATGATTTCTTGATCATCCACATACATTTCTTGGTTATATTTCTCAATAAAGGCATGGTCACTTAAAGGTTGTTTTAAAAGTTTTAGGTAATCTGTTTTTGATAAGTGAACTGCTTTCTCAATCACAACATTTTGTGGTTGGAAATAATCTTTTCGAATAATTGGAACGGATAGTTTCAAGTTCACATCGACCGCTTCATGTAATTCTTGATCTGTTTTTTGCTCGACGATTTCGAATTCATCGACTCCAATAATTAACGCAAGAGTACTTCCATTTTCCCAGTTGACATGAAGCTGACCAATATCATCCACATATTGGACAACACCATTTGTACCAGGTGGTATAGCATGATCATCTTCCATATTGATACATTTAACTACTGTACCTACAGGGTATTGTTTTTTGATTCTTTCAATTTTCATTTAAGGGTTCCTTTCATAAAAAAACAACCGAGTTATTCGATTGCTAATTGTTTTATATGGTCAACTATTTCAGTTAACTTTTCTCTTAGTGATGACTCAGAGAGGGGTGTATCAATTGTTTCGTCATGGACTGTTATGACTCGATGTTCTAAGAGTGAATTAATATCGATGAGCGTTTCATACTGCTCATCATCTAATAAATCCTCTAGGTCCAGTTGATCATGATTGAGCTTTGATTTCGTCGTTTCAAACTTATTAAGTACGGTTTGAAAGTCAACTTCTTTTTCTATATAATCAACGATCCAATTGATACACTCATCGTATAAAAGCTGTGCTAAAGCTTCAAATGTATGTGCCATATTTTCATCCTTCCTTTACTTTAAATAGTTTCTAGGGTTAACGTTTTTCCAATCTCGAATAATTTCAAGGTGTAAATGGGGACCTGTACTATAACCAGTTGAGCCAACATCACCAATAATTTGTCCAGTGATTATTTCTTGGTTTTCATTGACATGGATTCTTGAGAGGTGACCATAGACTGAGAATATTCCACCACCATGATCAATAACACAATAAAAACCAAGACCAATGTTTGTGTATCGCACCAAGACAACTTTTCCATTTCCCAGAGCTTGGATGGGGGTACCTGTAGGACTACCAAAATCGATTCCATTATGGAAGTCACCCGTTTTAGAACCGTCTGGTAAGGTAATGGGATCTCGTGGCCCAAATTCTGATGTGACATACTGTCGCCAACCTTCTTTAAAGGGACTACCAAATTCGCCACCAATATAAGATGTTTGAGCAGATGCTGTGTAGACATCTTCAAGTAAAACACTCAGAGCAACATACTCATCTAAATCTCGATTGACTCCAGTAAGTGCTACACGATAAATCTCATAAAACAGTTCTTGTTTATCGAGTAAATTAATGTTGAGATAGTTCGATGCATTTTGTAACATCTCATGGGTTGAGACAATCGGTCTGATAATTGTTAAGGGTTCGGTTTCCTCGTCTTGGTTTTCAATCTCGTTATCTAATACTTCTAGAGTATAAAAACACGAAACAAAATCTTGTACATTTAGAGCGTTTAAATTGATTGGCACTGAGTCATCTACGTAAGCAACGAATAAAACACTCTTAATGAAGATAGGATCCAATTGACCATCAGTTACTTCTAGAGTATTTATTTCGTGTTCCACTTTATCAAATGCGTTGATCAGGGTATTGACATATTCTGCATATTCAACAGGTGTCGATGATGACATTTCTTTACCTAAGAATGCAACATCCATCAGATGATGGTTATGCTTTGAGGCACCATCAGCACCACTGACTAAAAATATGATAACCAGTATTAGGGGAGAGAGTAGAACTAAGAGCGTATTTTTTAGGACTTTACGACCTTGTTCGCTTTGGATTATCGTAAGAAGAATCTTTGTAGCTTTCGCAATCATCAACGACCTCCAGCAGTTCCAAATAAAGCTTCTTTATATTCTGGAGCATGAACTTGAAGGTTGTATCGCTCATTGCCACATCGATATAAACAAACGCCACGTTGAGGATATCGGATGAGTTCAAACTCTGAATCCTCGAGTTGAAGTGTGTCAATATAAAACTTTTTATCAATACTTCCGGCATTGAATAAGAACTGGTGGGTGGGAATTGAGAATAAAGGTTTGGTATACTCTTTAATTTTGGGGAGGTTGAAATCTTCCAGGTTTTGAGAAGCAATGATAATTGAGCTATCTTTCTTGCGAACTCGTTTCATGAAATTTCGAATGTACTCTACTGCAGTGAGGTTTGTTAAAAACAAATAAAATTCATCCAAAGCACCCACTGTTTTTCCCTTGGTAAGGAGTTGATCGCTCATGTATGAAAGAACATTAAACAACAGTGCATTTCTTAGGTTTTGATTGGAATTCAAAAGTCCTTTGACACCAAACGTCACCAGTGATTCGTGTTGAATGCTCGTATGGCCATTAAAGTACTGTGACTCCGAACCTTTGCAAATAGAGAATAAGGCTAAGCATATTTCCCTAAGTATTTCCTCCGAATAAAGATGTTTTTTGGTTGAGTCATAATGTTGAAACTCATCATCAATTAAATCATAGAGATCTGATAGCATAGGATAGTCGGTTGCACCGAGTGTTGATAAATCAGTTTCATCTGTAATCTCAAAAAGGTCGTAGAGTTTCTTGATCATAATTTCAATCGTATCAATTTGAGCTTCTGTGAAATCTTTATAACTTTTAAAGAAGTCTTTGAGAAACGAGATATGTTGTGCAAGCTTATTTGATTTCTTAAAGGGGGCAGGAACAGACTCATCATATTGTTCCTCTAACAGGAGTTCATCTGACCAAAGCTTTGGCTCTAAGACGTTAATAATATATTGACCACTGGTGAGGTCAATGTAATCACCACCAAGGTTTTGTGTCAGTTCTGCATACTCACTTTCTGGATCCAGAGTAATTACATTCATTCCTGATTCTAGTAAATTACAAATAATCAGTTTTAAAAGGTAAGATTTACCTTGGCCAGAATTACCAAGAATAATGGTGTTTGAATTGGTTTTATCTTCACTGCGTTTATTAAAATCGACAATGATGTTTGAACCATACTTATCTTTACCAAGATAGAAACCATTTTCGTCGGTCTTTCCTGAGTAGTTAAATGGGAATAAGTTAGCGACTGAGGATGCAGGCAACACTCTTTCGAATTCTTCTTTAAACGAGTTATAACCAGAAGGTGAAACTGAAAGGAAACCTTCTTTTTGGCGAAGCAGTAACTTATCAACATTAATTTTTGAACGAATAAGTTCTGCTGAAACATCTGACTGTAAGATAGTTAATGACTCAATATCATTAGCAATCATTTCAATAAAGACAGCACAATGGACTAGAGGTTCTCGTGTTCGATGCATGTTGGCAATCATAATCGTTAAGTCAGTGGCATCGGATTGTGCCTCAATGACATCCTGTACTTGGGCTGAAGATGTTGTTCTCATTTTGTTTTTATTTGAAGCATTGGCAATGATTCTTTTTTCTTCAATGGGAGTCACAAGACGAGAGTAAATTTTAAGGGTGATATTTTCCTTTTCACCAAGATATCGTAAGAGAGCTTGTTCCTCAGTGGAAGTGGGGTACTGTCGTATCGCCCAGACTGATCGATACGTATTGCCACAGATGAAGTAATCACTGTAAAACTTAATAATTGAGGGGGAAATTGTGTCTAGAAATTCTTGCACCTTGACTTCTTCGATATCCACTGTTTTTTTCTTGAAAAAGTTTTTGAATTTTAGGTTTCTCATTTTAGCAACCACCTTTGGCCATCAATATCTTCGAATTTATCCGTAGTCACATTCTGTTCATAATAAACAGCGAGCATTGTCTTTAAATCAGCCTTTCCAAGTTTTGAAATTGTAAAACCCATTTGTTTAAAGGACTTCTCAATTTGAGACATTGACGAATTTTCTTGGTGACTGGAGTCCAAATTGGATCTAACACAGATCAAAAAGGAGCGAGCAGTCGCTGTTTTAACTTGAATTTGATCAATGTAATCAAGATCTAGTTCTAACAATCTTTTGACCTTTTCGTTTTGTTCCTCTGCGATACGCATTTTCATATAGATCTTATTGAACCTGAAGTTTTCTCTACTGTTGAGACATAGTATTTCAACCACTTCGGTTCCTTTAATCAAGTTCATTAATGAAAAAATTTTAGCTTCAATATTCTCTTGAGATAAAACCGCAAGATTGTAGGGTGTAATAGAGTAATAAGATAATCGTTGATTATTGTATCCCTCTAAACCTGCATGAGTTAGTGAGTTGAGGTTTAAAAATCGACGAGTGGAACTTCTGCTTTTCATAAATCTCATTGGTGTACCTGCATGTAGTCATATTCTTCAATTTCAAAGACTAAAGGTTCAATCTCCATCTCACCGATTTGAAGTGGAATAATTGCAGGTTGTAATTCTTTGATCAAGAAGTTTTGATCAACGCACTTGTCTATGAATCCACCAGGGACTGAAGTACAAATCAGCGTGTCTGCTGTATCAGTAATCGTTATTGCATTAAACTGATGTTGCATGATGAATGTCGCCATATTTTTAGCAGTTCCTTCGAAGTAATGTTTTCGTTCATAGAAGCCATCAGAGTTGAACACATAGCCAATGACTTGATTCTTATTTTGCATGTTCTTTCATCCTTTCTTTTTGCCAAGTAAACGTTTGGTGTTGAGTAATAAAAAAATGACATGAGTGATTAATGAAATCGAGAATACTCATGTCATCAAATCTTAGCGAGAGTAGTGCATAGACTGCACTCGCCACTAAGAAGTGAATCATATTAAGTTGAGTGTAAACAAGCACTGATATCAAAATAGCAACGCCAATAATAACAATATCTTTCAAATGCCAAAGCCAGAGTTGTGGTCTTGCTTTAAGATTGTTGGGGTATAAGTACATAGTTCTCCTTTCCAATCATTTTGTAGTGATTGATCTTACGATGTTTAAAGCACTTTGTGTTGCATAGACTGTACCCATCATATTTCCACGAGTTGAAGTGTCCAGTCCAAACTGATCTGCAATTCGTGGGATTTCATTTGCTGACATCATCAAGCCGATACCAAGTAGGACATTGTCTTTAAAGACCATAAGACCTGCTATTAAGAATACAGATTGTAAGAAGGTCGATAGACAAAGGGCAATAATTTGTTTAGTCCATCCAATAAAACCATCAGTAAAACCTCTAGGTACAGACATCATATAAAGACTACCCACCGCAATTTGAATCAGTAAGATACCACCACGTTTTAAATTGCTAAAGAAGACTTTGATGACTGAGTATCCTAAAGCAATTAAGATAAAAATCATGAGAATTGTAGAGACTGTCATTTCATTAACAAAACCAATGGAAGAGGTAGCGACTGTGCCAATCCCTTGATTGTTTGAGAGTCCAGCAATACTCACAGATAAGGTGGTTTGTAAAGAGACAGAAAATTTAAACAGTTCTATCGGCAGTACTGTTAATAAAGAGGTTGCAACAAATCCTTTGAGAATATTGATAAAAGTGTTACCAACATTTCCTTGTCCACTTTGATAAGCAAGTGCTGTTTCAAAGACCGCAAGAATCAATCCGACTGCAAACAAGGCCCAAGCTAGATATCCAAAGAACATCACGATGGCTTTGACCCAAACAAATTCAAATAAATCAGCACCCATATTATTGATCATTCCAAAGAATTCACCGAGAAAGGATACAATTTGTGAATGTATCCAGTCCATAATTTGGTCGAATATTTGCTCGGCAACAAAATCCCAAATGAACATGTTAGAGCAACTTCCAAATGTAAGTAGGGGCTGTTAGTGTAAAGACCAAACAAACAAATAGGATTGCAGGTGCAGTCCATTCGAAACGATCATTATTCTTTTTGTAATCAAAATAAGAACTTCCTAGTTTCACAAAGAAGAAGATTGCTAAGATGATACTCAGTGCAGGGAAGATGACATTGTTGACGACCTGTCGTATCTGTCCTTCAGCATTCTTCCAAGTTTCTTCAATAACACCTGAAACATTGCCATTAGCTAATACAGGTGTTGTTGATACTTGAATGTAAAGTGACGTAAGCAAGACCGTCAGTAAAGTCCTTAGCTTTTGTGTTTTACGAATCATGTTTATCCATCCTTTCTAAACTTCCGATAATTGATTTTGCAACTTTGATTCTCTTGGTTTTGTTTAGTAAAGCCAAGGCATTTTGAATATTATCAATAAGTTCTTTCTCTGAATTTCCAATATAATCTTGAATACCAACTTTTCGAATCAGTATACTTCCTTCATCAGGTATTATTTTTACAATGTCATCGGCTTGTATATTGGCAAGATCACGCATTTCTTTGGGTATTGTGATGCGACTTCTAGCATCTAAAATTCTAATCATTGAGTTGTCATTTTTCATGTTGTCCGTCCCATAGTGAGTATTGTTTAATCGATTTGAAGTTTGTCTCTGTTATGTCATAATTGGCAATTAAAACTTCTTCAAATTCTGAACCAGGCTCATACTTTTGTCTCATATTGTCCAGTCTTTTGACAGATACGATGTGATAATCTTTATAGAGATTTCTAATGTATTCACAATCGTTGTAGGAAAGAAGAAATTTGCCTTGAAGATTATAGAGAAGATCTTTTAGTATTTCGTGATCTTCGTTCGTAAAGTCAGCATTATAATAACCCTCTGTTTCGTAATAGGGTGGATCACAGTAAAAGAAGGTTGTTGGTGAATCTTTGCTTGGAATCAAGATTTTGTAATCCTGGTTTTCAATCACGACTCTTTTTAATCGGTTGGCCGATCGAAGGATTGTATTGTTTACATTTTTCATGGTGACCGGACGCCCCCCAAAGGATCGTCCAGTCGAGTTGAAACTAAAACGAATCATTTTGTAGAAGATAACGGCCCGATCAACATCCACCTGTTTGGCACGAGTGGTCATGATAAGCTTAATTTCTTCATAATCTGGAGGATCTAAGATACGCTCACCCAGTTCTAACTCTTCATTGATAAATTGATAGAAATCTAGATTACCCTCCAGTAAATCTTTAAATTCTTCGAATTCCTCTCGAGAGTTAAGTGGAAAGAAGCCCAGTTCATGAAGAAATGATAAAGGCTTATGTTTGACCACTTTGAATAAGTTGATTAAATTAGATTGAAAGTCATTAAAGATTTCAAAATTGCTTTCCCTTTTGGCAAATAGAACAGAACCTCCACCTCCAAAAGGTTCAACATATCGATCGTAATGCGTTGGAAATCGTGGAATGATTTCATGAATTAAGGCGCCTTTACCCCCGATCCACGGAATAAAGGATTTCATAACTTATGCTCCAACATGTGATCTTCAAAGAAATGTTCAAATTCATCAGGTACTTGGAGATATCCTTTCTCTGTTTCAACTAGCACTTCTTCATTCAACATAGCCTGACCCAACTTTTCATAATCAACAAAACCTTCAACCCATGCTTGATAAGACTCGAAGTCTTCATCAAGTAGCATTTGGAGTTTCGCTCTCGCAAAGTCATATGGACTGTTAGTTTTCGTTTCAATAAAATTAAACTTGTATAATGAGTCAATCAGGAACTCAAGTTGACTGATTTCATCAACTTGAATGTGATTTAACACGGACTCAAGCAGTTGTCTTTCACTTAGACTAATGTGATTGATTACCGCCAATAATCTGTTTATTTCGAGAATACTAGACGAAGTTGTTAGCGGATGAATAACTTCCCATAGCTCTTGCCTTAAGCCAATGTTTTCATAAGCGTATTCAAAGTAATCCAAGTGAGCATGTCTTAACCTTAAAAGGTTTTGTTCAAGCATCGTCTCGGGTAACCATATTGGAAGTTTAATGAATTGATGAGTTTCTCTGTTGTATGCTTTGAGTTGGATTAAACTTTCAAATTCGTAACGAGAATAATATTGGATTTCATCTTTATTCATTTCAGGCAGAGGCTCATTAAATTTAAACAACCATCCATAGCTTGTCATTTCATAATTTAAAGATTCTTTTACTTTGATGCCAGCCAATGACCATTCTTCATCTGTCAGTGATTGATTTGCTAAGCCGTTGGGATATTGCTGTTGATACAGTTCTTGAGCCAGCCTTACAGGGCTTGAAAAATCTTCAAAGGTATTAATAAGTCCGAAGTGATTCAAATGTTTTATGTGATGAATGAGTTCATTGATTGATAGATTAGGTTTCAATGTGCTAATAGCATTGAGTTTATCTCGCTCTTTTCTATTTAAACTTTCATAGAGAGCACTCAAACTATTGAGATCATAGATATTTTCAAACTGACCATTTCTTTGCCTTAGCCAAGGTACAGTGTTGTTTTCTAGAAGTTGGATACTTCCCGTTGGAAACCATTCTTTGATTTCCTGTAGCGTGATGGGAAAGTCATAGGACCCCATATCACCGTTTTCAAAATTAAATTTGATGATGAGCATTGTGCTGTTCCTCCTTAACGTCATCTCTTGATAATTCATTAATAGTATCTTCAGATAGATTTTTATATTCTTGTTGACTGACAAATAAATAGGGCAATTGAATAAAATCATTTTCTTCTAAAAACAACCAACCATTTTCATCTAAGGGAAGAGGATCTCTTGAAACAAGAGACCCCCAGTGATTGACCATAATATGCTGTCTGATTGATGCAGGCTCGAAACCGTCATCAGACGATTGAATATCATATTTATAGAGTCCTTCAAGCACATCATCTTTTCTTAATCGTCTATAAGTGAACGCTATGATTTGTCCATTGCATTTCGCAAGGGCTAGATTTGATTCCATCATAAAGCCCCACTCTTTATCAGACTTGGACTATATAATCCATTGGATTTGATCCATACGATAATTAAACAAACGATGAGTACTCCTAGAACCAACACGATTGTTTTCGGCTTAAATTTAAAGCGTTTCATTTTCTGATTCCTCTTTATCCATTTTTAGTGTAGCTCTTAATACAAAAACTAGACCCACTAGAATCAACCCAACTGCTGGCCAGAGCGTCATCGATTCCATACCTGTAGCAGGCAAATCAGGAACACGTTCATTTTCAACAAGTATCTCAATGGAACGATCGACGAGTTCTTCATTTACTTCAACGGTAATAGCTTCCTGTAAGCTTTCATAACCGGGAAGAGGTTTACTTTCCAGAAGTTGAAAGACACCTTGAATCAAAATAAAATGAGCTTTACCATGCTCATCTGTGTTTTTAACATCAATTTTATTTCCATTAGTATCGAGTAAAGTGAATTCAACACCTTTCAGTCCTTTTTTGGTGTCTTTATCTGTTTTATGGATACTTAACTCGTAAATGGTGAAGGTTTGATTTTTGTCTTCTAAATCTTGATGAATAGCAACCAGCCTTTCACCATCATAGATTTCTTCAAAGACGACATAATCACCTTTATGAAGACTAGAAATATCGAGATTAAAGGATAGCACCGTCGTTCCTGAACGCTCTATTGGACTAAAGGTCGCAGTGGCTGTGACTTCTTTACCATCAACGATTAAGGGTTCTTTCGTGGTTTTATCCATAATGACTCCCTGAATTGTATATTCCTTTCCGACTGTTAGATTTTTGAAGCTTATAACGTCAACCAAGGTGATGTTATAGAAATTCTTAGGATCATGTTGTTGAATACTGACTGATGTTTTAATCTCGGGTATCCATACGGTTTGATCAGTGTCGGTTAAATCGTTATGACTGGCAACATGTCGTGAGTCACGGAATAGATCCTCAAAGACGACAAGTTCTTTACCAAGCAAGAGACTTCCATCAAAGTTGAATTCGAGTTCAATGAAACCATCACTTGTTTCTGGTGTAAAGGTTACTTCGTTTTCTGCAATGATTTCTTGCGTATCAGTGGTTAATAGTTTTCCTTTTAAAGTGTACTCTTTTCCGACTACTAGATTGGTAAATTCGACAATATCAATTACCGTCATGACTTCAGATCCCAGTTGTTCTTTAGTGCCATCTCCAAAGAAAGCCTTTGTTTTAATTTCAGGAATGAGTTCGTTGAGAAGGATAATTGTTTGAAGTTCATTGGTTTCTTCAACAATAAATTCAAGGGGATCGCTCGTAAAGTATCCTTCCGGTGCTTTTACCTCTTTAACGATGTAGGTATTTCCAATTTCAAGACCTTTAAAAAGGAGAGGTTCTTCATCGGAAATCCATTCAAGAATGATTTCATCAGTAGTTTTATTGATGAGTTGAAGAGTCGCGCCACTCAGAGGTTCACCAGTGTTTTCCGA